>RDXV01000130.1 GCA_004292695.1 Nostocales cyanobacterium
CCCCCTTAAAAAGGGGGAAACAAAGACATTTTCGCCCCTTTTTTAACCAGTACACTGACTAACAACTGATGTTTAACAGAAGAAACAAAGAGATTTTAGCCCCCCTTTTAAAAGGGGTTGGGGGGATCAAAACTTCAGTTAATTGCATATTTTTAGCAATTGACGTTTTAGGTAAATGAATAACTATGTCATTTAGATACAGATAAATGGTATAATAAATCTGCTTTTATGTTTGTAACTCAGCTTTATGCCTAAAAATAGTTGCAAATACTTATCATTAGTTATGAGGTGTGGGAGTTGGTAGCAATTGAAGCTCAAAATCTAGAAATTACTTACGGTGACAGAATTATTGTCTCTGGTTTGGATGTGGTTTTTCCTCAAGGACAAGTTACCGCGCTTTTGGGTCCTAATGGTTCAGGGAAAAGTACAGTTTTACGAAGTTTAGCTAGATTATTACCAATTAATCGAGGTATTGTTTATTTACATGGTAAAAGTATAGCTACCATACCCACAAAAAACTTAGCTCGTCAGTTAGCAATGTTACCTCAATCTTCCGAAATTCCCCAAGGGATAACAGTATGGGAATTAATTAGTTATGGAAGATACCCCCATCAAAATTTATTAGGGCGTTTAAATGAAGAAGATAAGGAAATTATTAAATGGTCAATTGCAGTAACGGGATTAGAAAAACTTATACAAAGACAAGTAGATCAACTTTCTGGAGGAGAAAGACAACGCGCATGGATAGCGATGGCCTTAGCACAAAAAACCTCAGTTTTATTATTAGATGAACCCACCACATTTTTAGATATTAGACATCAATTAGATGTATTAAATTTAGTGAGAAATTTAAACCGAGAACACAATATTACAGTCGGTTGGGTACTCCATGACTTAAACCAAGCTGCTGCATATAGTGATAATTTAATTATGATGAAAAATGGCAAAGTTTTGGCACAAGGAAACCCTGAAAATGTGATGACAACTCACAATATTAAAGAAGTATTTGATGTAGATATGATGATTATTCCTCATCCTGAAAATGGTTATCCTACCTGTTTACCATCAATGGAAGAATTAGTGAATATAGGTTAAAATCATGAATTTTAATAGAAGAAAATTTATCACAACAGCGTTAATTTCTGGTTTAACGGTTGCTTGTACCCAAAATAATAAAAATACTCAAAATACTCAAATAGAAAAAAGCTCTCAAACCTCAATTCCTAACCGTGTAGTCGCTTTAGAATGGGGATATGTAGAAAATTTATTAGCATTGGGTATTCAACCTGTGGGAGTTGCGGATATTACTGGATATAAAAAATTTGTCAACATTGATTTAAAACTAGATAATTCTGTAGTAGATATCGGTACTCGTTCCGAACCAAATTTAGAGACAATTACCCAATTAAAACCAGATTTAATCTTAGGAATAGAACTCAGACATCAATCAATATATCCCACATTATCAGCTATTGCTCCCACATTTTTATCAAACCCTTATCCCGACTCCGGTAGTCAATTTCAGGAAATGGAGCGGACATTTTTAGAAATGGCTACAAAATTAAATCAACAAGAAAATGGTAAACTAATCTTAAAAGAGATGTACAAAAATATTGAAAATGCTAAAGCAAAAATCACAAATTCTCAACTGCAAAATCAACCATTTACCCTAGCACAATTGAGCGACAACAGTCCACAAATTAGACTATTTACAGATAATTCATTAGCGGTAGAAATCTGTAACCAAATAGGTTTAAAAAATGCCTGGGAAGGAAACTTTGATCAATTTGGTTTTAACACCGTTGGAGTTGAAGCATTAACAAAAATAGAAAATGCCAACTTTTTATATATCAGTTCCCCAGAAAATATCTACCTCAAACAACTACAAAATAACCCCGTTTGGCAAAATTTAAAATTTGTCAAAGAAAAACGTACCTATCCCTTAAAACCGAATACCTGGGTTTTTGGTGGTCCCCTTTCCATGCAAGTCTTAGTGAAGGAAATTATTTCCCTACTTCCTGAAAATTAACCTCTGTAACTCCTTCCTCTGCGTCTCTGCGTCTCTGCGTGAAATAAAAAAATGCACATAATCAAAACTAAAAACATTTCCCATTTTGATATTTATATAGCTCCAATTTGCTTAATAATATTATTCTACATTCATCTTACCCAAGGACAAGCAGAAATTCAAATTCAGCAAATATTACCCGCAATTTTTAACCCAGAAAATCAATATCATAATATTATTTATCACCTACGTTTACCCCGTGCAATTTTAGCAGTAATAATTGGTGCTGCATTAGGAATATCCGGTGCATTATTACAAACTATCACCCGCAACCCATTAGCTGCTCCCGCAACTTTGGGTATTAATGCAGGTGCATATTTAGCGATAACTGCAACCAGTATTTTCTTACCTCAATTATTAAATTGTTCTCCGGTTTTTGTAGCTTTTATTGGTGGTTTATTAGCAGCTTTATTAGTTTATATCATGTCCGCAAGTGGGGGTTTATCTCCATTAAGGTTAACATTATCAGGAGTTGCGACTTCTTTAACTTTAGCTTCCATTACTGCAACTCTACAATTATTCTATGAAAACGAAACCAAAGATTTATTTTTTTGGGGTGCTGGTTCATTGGTGCAAACTAACTGGGATAATACTTTATATGCTGCTCCTTTGGTAATTTTCACCATTATTATTACAGTTATTTTTGCTAAACCTTTAGATATTTTATTGTTAGGTGATGATATTGGTAAAGCATTGGGGGGGAAAATACAATTAATTCGGTTTTATTTTCTCATTATCGCTATTTTTTTAGCTGCGGTTGCTGTTAGTGTGGTTGGTGCTATAGGTTTTATTGGTTTAGTTGCTCCCCAAATTGTTAAATTATTAGGTTATCGAAAACATTGGTTTATCCTTCCCCTTGCTGGTTTATGGGGTGCGATTTTTTTAGTTGCTGCTGATACAACCACTATGTTAATTACTAATAATATGAGTGAGTTACCCGCAGGAAGTATTACCGCTTTAATAGGTTCACCTTTTTTAGTTTGGTTAGCGCGAAATCATGATAATTTTAAATCTAACTTAAAAAATGATAGTGGTAATTCTCATTTTACCGTGAATAAAATAAAATTACCCTATACGACATTTGTAATTTTAGGAATTTTAATTTTAGCTATCTCTTTAATTTGTGGTTTATTATTTGGTAATATCAATTTTCATTTATCTGATTTAATAAACTTGTTTTTTGGTAATAGTAACTTGTTGACAGAAAAGATATTATTACAATTACGTTTACCCAGACTTTTAGTAGCTGTTTTTGCTGGTGCTTCCTTAGCTGTGAGTGGTTTATTATTACAAGGAGTTGTAAGAAACCCTTTAGCAAGTCCTGAAATAATTGGTATTACTAATGGTGCGGGTTTTTCTGCGCTTGCAGTCATGGTATTAATGCCAAATATTCCTATAGAATTTATTCCTATTGCTGCTTTTTGTGGTGCTTTTGTTACCTTTATTTTAGTTTATTTAGCAGCATGGAAAAATGGCATTATTCCCGCACAATTAGCATTAGTTGGTATTGCGTTTTCTGCTTTTTTTGGTGCAGGAACTAATGTAATAATTGTCATGGCTAAATTAAGAGTTACTCAAGCGTTAATTTGGTTATCAGGAAGTACCTATGCTCGACAATGGGAAGAAGTAGGTAAACTAGCAATTTTTCCCATTTTACTATTACCTATTGCTTGGTTAATAGCGAAAAAAGTAGATATTTTAGCTTTGGGTGAAGACTTACCCAAATTATTGGGAATGCAAATACAAAAAGCGAGAATATTAATTATATTTATTGCTGTTTCCTTAACTGCTGCCAGTGTAGCAACGGTTGGTACAATTAGTTTTGTTGGTTTAGTCGCTCCCCATATTACTAGATTAATTATTGGTTATCGTCATCGGCAATTATTATTAATTACTGCGATATTAGGGGGAATTTTAGTTACTATTGCAGATACTTTAGGAAGAGTCATTTTAGCGCCTAAAGAAATTCCTGCGGGTTTGGTGACTGCGTTAATAGGAACTCCTTATTTTTTGTGGTTGTTATATAATGATTCTCAAAAATGTAAATTGGGCTGATGTAAGATGACATCTTTGATTTATCGAGGTTGTACATTTATTCAGCAACCCCCAACTATATCCCAGACTTCTTTTTCTCACTCCCTCAATAAAATACTGAATTACTATTAGAAGTAGAGAAGCTATAACCTATTTGATAACCACACACGAAAACTATCATGATATAACTGATATTGAACTTGCTGATTATCCCTAAATTCTCGCAAAAACTCTAACCATTGTTCTATAACCTCCATGACATCAAAAACATCAAAATTAACAGCTTCACTAATTTCTAAAATTGACATAGGTTGAGTTGCTGCACTCAAAACCCGCAACACATCAATAGCAACATCAGAAAAATCATCACCTTAAATCTGTTGATAACCTCTCACTGATTTGTTGTAATAACAACGAAAAAACCGAACTATCATAATGATCAAAATGCTGATATTCCCTATTTAACCAACTCTGAAATTTAGTAATTAACTGTGTGAAAACATCTGTTAAAAATTCCTCAACCCGATTTTTACCAGGAATTTGGGCATCATAATAAATAATATCAGGATTTTGCCGTACCAATTGATCAAGAATCCCACTTTTACCGCTACCGGGAACACCGATAATAGTAAAATAACCCTTGGGGTAACGGTGGAGAAAATTATTAATAGCAGAAAAGACAAAATCACGACCAACAAAATTTTCACTCTTTGCTGAAGCAGAGAAAGATAAACTATTCATTTGTCACCTTTCCTTGCAAACGCAGAAAATGCAAACTTCCTGATTGTTCTCCTGCAACTATAGGGAGGTGTATAACTCTTTTACAAAAGAAGATGGTAGAGATAAAATCAGTAAAAAACTGCATAGGAATTGCTATATTATAATATGCTCAAAAATCTTAAATGTTCTCCCTGAATTTTTATAACATCCTGTAAAGCTCCTTGTAATTTTAATCGTCCCTCTTCCATATAAATTATCTCATCCGCTCTAGAATTGACGCTGGAACGATGACTAATCACAATTGTTGTTTTTCCTTTCCGAGATTCAAATAGTTGATCTAGTAATTTAGCTTCACTAATGGGATCTAAACCAGCAGTAGATTCATCTAAAATTAAAATCGGTGGATTATTGGCGATAGCTCTAGCAATAGCTAATCTTTGTCGTTGTCCTCCTGATAAATTTGAGCCAAATTCTCCTAGTACGGTTAAATATTTCTCAGGAAGATTATCAATAAATTTATCAGCTTCGGCAATTTGACAAGATTTAACTATTTCTTCAAAGGTAAGATGTGGTGAACCTAAGCGAAAGTTTTCGATAATACTTCTACTCCAAAAATGAGAATCTTGAGGAACTAATATAATCTGTTTCCTAATACATTCTGTAGCTAAGTTTTGTAAATTATAAACCCCTACTTTAATTGTTCCTCCTTGTTGTTCATATAGCCCTGTAATTAATTTCACTAATGTACTTTTACCACAACCTGACTGACCAATGATTGCTGTTACTTTACCACCTGATATCTTCACATTAAAATTATCTAGTAAATCTAATCTTCCTGAATGATGGAATAGTAATTTTTTACAATAAATATCATCAGTATCTCGAATATTTGCCCATTCTTTCTTCTGGACATTTTCTATTTCTGAATGATAATCAATTACTGAAGTTAATCTTTCAATTGCAGTTTTAACCCTGACAACTTCATCAATTAAACCAATAACTGTACCAATAAAACCAGAAAAATTACCATTCATGCTATTAAAAGCTAAAAGTTGTCCAATAGTTAATTCTTTACTGATAACAAAACTGCTACCTATCCAAAGTAAAGCAACTCCTCCAATACTAGAAATAATACCCGAAAATGTACTATTGGTAATTCCTATTTGGGCTGTTCTAAAACCTAGATTAGCAAGTCTTCCAAATCTAGTTTGTAAATCCTCCCAAAATTGCGGCTCTGCTGTGGTTGTTTTTAAAGTAATTGCACCTTTGAATGTTTCTACTAATACACCCTGATTTTCTGCATCTAAAACCATAATATCCCGAATTTTCCGACGCAAAGGTATGAGAAACAGTAGGGGTGATATGGCATTTAAAATGGTTAATAATATAATGAATAAGCTCAGTTTCCAGCTATAAAACAGCATTAAAGCAAAAGAAATAACTGCAATAAAGAACTGGCTGGGTAAACTAATAACAATTTGACTGACTAATTGATTAATTTGTTGAATATCTTGTAAACGACTGATAACTTCACCGCTTCGATGGCTTTCATAATAAGTCAATGGTAAACGCAGTATTTTTCTGGCAAATTCTTTAACAAATCCTAATTCTAATCTTTGAGCAAATTGTGTAATTAAATTAGCTTGTACTACTCCTAAACCACTGCTAACTAGATTCATGATGATAATGGCTATTGCTATTCCTCGCAAAATATTTGTATCTCCACGAATTAGCACATCATCGGTGAGAATCTGAATTAAAAATGGTGAGGTTAAAGATAAAACACCAACGCAAATATTAATTAAAAATGCTATAAATAGAATGAATTTATAAGGTTGAACACGCTGAATAAAGCGACTAATACCCTGAATTTTATCATCTGGCTGTTGTGCAAAGCGAATTGGATCTGGTTGTAATAAAAGTGTTGTTAGTCCTGCCCAATTTTGAGCCAATTCTTCACGGGTAATATAACGAATTCCCACACCCGGATCAGCTATGACATATTTTCTGCCTTTTTGTGCATAAAATACTTGTGAGATGAGTTGATAATTGATAGAGAATTTTGATAGGGATTCAGAATTGCTAAACCCCTATATATAGAAATTTATCTTCTGATTATTTGACGAATTCTATCAACAACCCACTGACCTCTAGTACCATAACCACCTAAAATCCAGTTTCCACCATCACGAATACCCCAACGCCATCCATTGGGATCACCTGATGGATTCCAACCACTGCCCATATAAACGTCGTCTGCTGTACGACGGCGACCATCTGCATTAATGAAAAAGCCATTACCTGGCTGACGTAGCCAATTAGAAAAAGCAGCGCCACCCGCAGCCAGCGCAAACCAAAATTTACCACCTTGTACAGATACTTCTTCTTCAGCAGTGATGTCGGTAAACAAAGAGTTGTTATGAATATCGCTCATTGATATCTCCTATTGAGAAGTTTATTTTACTAATGCAAAATAGTGTAGTATATAAAAAAACTTATCAATAGATACGTGTACTGAATTTGACCAAATCAAGTTTTAATCACAGCTTCTTAAACTCGCCTAGTTTTGTGAAGTTTATTTAAACTTACAAACCTGAAAAATATGCAAAAAAGTTTCAAATAGCCATATTTAACTAGCTTTAAACCTAAATCACACAACCATATTTTATGGTTTTGAAACACTGATACAGTTAACACTTACGTATTCTCAAATAAACAAATGAGCAACCCCGAAATATTACTGAAAAATCCCAATCCTGACTTTCTTCCCATTCATCAAGATGATGAATTTCTTCCCCCTGTTAGTGGTTGGACAATGTTTGGGGGCGTATTTTTAATCACTACTGTAGTTACAGCTTTTACTGTATCTGCTTTTACTCCCTTACCCGTTACTGTCAAGGCAACTGCAATGGTGCGTCCTAGTGGGGAAGTTAAATTGGTACAAGCACCAACAGAAGGTACAATCATTAAAATTGATGTCAAAGAAAATCAAACTGTTACTCAAGGACAGTCTTTAGTTACTTTAGATGCTTCTCGTTTTAGTACACGCAAAAAACAATTACACTGGAGTTTACGCCAAAATTTGCAGCAGATTCAACAAATTTCAGCACAAATAAAAAATTTAAACTTACAAATCAGTGCAGAACAAGAGAGAATAAACCGAGTTATAGCAGCTTCTGAAGCAGACTATTTACGAGTGCAAAAAGAATACGATGAACGAAGTTTAACTGTAAAAGCTCAGGTTGATGAAGCTAGAGCAAATTTGCAAGTTAGTGAAAAAGAATGGCAAAAAGCCCAAAGTGATATCAATGCGGCCCAAGCATCTTTACGCGCTAGTCAGTCTGCTTTGAGGATAGCACAAGAAAAACGGGAGCGATATCAAAATGTAGGACAATCTGCATTAGGTAAAAACCTATTAGAAGAAGCACAATTAGCAGTTGAACAGCAACAGGAAGCGGTAGCAGAACGCACCGCATTATTACAAAGTCAAAAGCAAACTATAGTCCGTTACTCGAAAGCTGTAGAATCAGCAAAAGCCAGGTTACAAGCAGTTTTAGCAACCCTGAACCCTAGTGATGGATTAGTAAAAATAGCTACGGAAAAAATTGCTCAAGAAAAAGCATCAGGAGAAGCGAGTTTAGCACGTTTAAATCAAGAACGTAATAGTTTATTACAACGTGAAAGCGAACTAAAAAAACAATTTTGGAGTGATAGACAAGAATTTTTGCAAGTGGAGAGAGACATTAATAAAACTGTTGTTTCTGCACCCATATCTGGGGTTATTCTCAAATTAAATTTGCGTAATATTAATCAAACTGTACGCACTGGAGAAGAAATTGCTCAAATTGCTCCTAGTAATACTCCTTTAGTAATTAAAGCTAGGGTTGCTACTCAGGATATTGGCAAGGTCAAAATTGGACAAGTATCACAAATGCGAGTGAGTGCTTATCCTTATCCAGACTATGGTATTTTAAAAGGTGAAGTAATTGCCATTTCTCCTGATGCAATTACACCACAAAATACAGGTAATAATCCTGTAATTCCTTACTATGAAGTAACCATTAAACCAGATCAATTATATTTAAAAGATGATCCCAAAAATGCTTTACAGTCTGGAATGGAAATGCAAGCTGATATTATTGCTAAAAATGAAACTGTTTTAAAGTTTATTTTGAGAAAAGCAAGGTTGTTAACTGATTTATAAATCTACAATGGTCTGATTACCTAATTATAATTTTCTGAAATAGTCAACAATTGATATTTACAGCACTTTCCGGTGTAATGAGGTACAATTTGGGCGGGCAAGATGCCCACCCCACAAGAGTTTTATTATGAAAATTTGTACCTCATAGCAATGGAATATGCTGTATTCCCATACCCGCCCCGAAATTAATTTCTATGCAATAGCAAAAGTGCGTTAAAACGCACTCTAAAAATAGTCGGTTTTAACCGACTTCAGATTTTAGACAGGGAATTTATTCCCTGACTCTAATTTGATAGGAATATTTATATTATCGGTGCGTTACGCTTTGCTAACGCACCCTACAAATCATCTTTCTACATCCTCAATTTCCTTCGCAACTCCCGCAGTTAAAACCTCATTTCCCTCAGATGTAACCAACACATCATCCTCAATTCTAATCCCAATTCCCACCCAACGCGGATCAATTGCTGGTTGATCTTCTGCGGGTTCAGTATCCGGTACAATATATAAACCCGGTTCAATAGTTAAAACCTGTCCAGGTTGTAAAACTTGCGGGTTTTCTCCATGTTGATAAATTCCCACATCATGCACATCCAACCCTAACCAATGACTGGTTCTGTGCATATAAAATGGTTTATATTTTTCCTCCTCAATTAATTTATCAATCTCCCCTTTTAATAACCCCAATTCCACTAAACCTTCAGTTAATATCCGCACCGCTTTTTTATGGGGTGCATCAAAAGCATTTCCCGGTTTAACTTCTTGAATGGCTTGTTTTTGTGCTTCTAAAACAATTTCATATAACGCTTTTTGTTCCCCTGTAAATTTCCCACTCACCGGAAAAGTTCTCGTAATATCAGAATTGTAATAACCGTAAGCACAACCAGCATCAATTAATAACAAATCATTTTCTTGCATCTGACAATTATTTTCTATGTAATGTAAAACGCAAGCATTTTTACCCGCTGCAACTATAGAAGGATAAGCAGGTCCCATCCCACCCCGTAAACGGAAAATATGTTCTATTTCTGCTTGAATTTCATACTCATATCTTCCCGGTTTGGTAATACTTAAAGCGTGGTTGTGTGCTTCCACTGCTATCTCCGCAGCTTTCCGCATTAAATCTAATTCAGCATCACTTTTATGCAGCCTTAAACTATGTAAAACCGTACAAGTATCTTCTATTGCAGTCGGTCCCATTCCCCTTCTCGGATAGGTACGGAGTAACCTTTGATAGTGTGTGAAAACTGTTTCATTAAAACTTTTATCCCGTCCAATATGATAATAAATCCGATCCGCTTTTTCCAAATACTGTGGTAACTTCTCATCTAACTCCGCAATAGGATAAGCTATATCCGCACCATAAACTTCCTTTGCAGCATCCACACCGCAACGATACCCACTCCATACTTCCTTTTCCTTATCCTTGGGTTGCACAAACAAAATAAACTTATGTTCTTCATGATGAGGCGCTAACACCGCTACCGCTTGTGCTTCATTAAAACCAGTCAAGTAATAAAAATCACTATCTTGTCTGTAAACATACTCAACATCATTGTGCATTACCGCTGTAGGCGCACTACGGATAATTGCTGTTCCTTGCCCAATTTTCGCCATTACCTGTTCACGACGCTGTTTATATTCTGCTTGCATAGTTGATTGACCTGAAAAATTATAGTAATGTTTTTAACAACAGCAAAAATCAGATGTGCATAAATATGTATATCTGTAATTGCTGATCTTGATTATTTTAACCAATTTTGAATTTATCGGAATCATCAGTGATGATTTCCACATAATTTGATGATCAACAAAATTAAATATAAATCAGTAAATTCTGACATTGATAAACAAAATATAGAATTTATTTTAACTGCTCACTGATAACTTTTCTCCAAACAAAATAGTTGCACAAATCATAAATCAAATATCTAGAAACAGTGACATTAACTAGATAATTTTTAAACAAATGTTCTTTATTTACAGAATCTTAATTTTTAATCTATTAAAACTTAATATTAATTACCCATAAAAACAGACAATGCTAAATAACAACAATCTCTCAGGATTAGACTTAAATATACGTGCTTTTGTAGCAGAATCTAACCGTGTATTATCATCTTTCGCAAATCCCCTTGAACAATTAAATGTTGTCAGTTCTGCACCTCAAGCACTAGAAGAACAACCATTATTACCCGTAGCACCAAATTTAGATTTTCCCACTTTACCACCTGTAGGTAGCGTTAACCCTAACCCTAATCCCTACTTAACCAGTGCTGCAATTGTTCCTGATTTTAATGCAGATGGTAAAACAGATAAAATGTGGGTAAACGTCCAAACAGGTGAAATTTTAGTTCGCTTGATGGATGGAACAAGAGTTATAGAACAGGCTTCTTTAGGCAGCTATGACTTAACAACCTGGAGTTATAAAACAGCAGATTTCAACAGCGATAATAAGACAGATTTCTTATTACGTAATGAACAAACAGGTGAGAATATTGTCGTCTTAATGGATGGCGTGAGAGTTGCTAGTTTCCTCACATTAGATCGAGTTGATCCAGGTTGGAAAGCAGAAATTGGTGATTTCAATGGCGATCGCAAAACTGACATTTTCTGGCGTAACCAAAACACTGGTGAAAATGCCATTTGGGAAATGAACGGAACTACAGTTACCAACGCCACCCGTTTAGAAACCACCGATATTTCCTTAACCGCAACCATTGTAGACTTTGACGGTAACGGTAAGAGTGATATTTTCTGGCGTAACGCCACCACCGGCGCAAATAGCGCTTGGTTTATGGATGGTAGCAACGTTACCAAATATGATTTACAATCCCAAGATGCAGCTTGGGTAGCTACCTTGGGCGACTTTAACGGCGACTTCAGAACCGACTTATTATGGCGCAACACCGCCACTGGTGAAAACAAAATCTGGACAATGAGCGGTGTATTTGTTACCGAAGGAGTAGTAAATACACTAGGCTTAGATTGGCAAGCGGAAATAGGCGACTTCAACAGCGACGGTAAAACCGATATCTTCTGGCACAACGCCACCACAGGGGAAAATACAGCTTGGTTAATGGACGGTACAAGCATCAGTTCTGAAGCCTTCCTACCTAGCAATACCCCCGGTTTAACAGCATCTTTAGGCGACTTCAACGGCGACGGTAAGACAGATGTTTACTGGAGAGATCAACAAACCGGCGTAGATAAAATCTGGAAGATGGACGGAACATTAGCAACAGAAGAATTCATTGCTGAAACCGACAGACTCACCCCAGAATGGTATACAGCTTAATAGGTAATAGGTAATAGGTAATAGGTAATAGGTAATAGGTAATTTTCCTACTATCACCTATCACCTGTCCCCAGTCACCACCTAAAACTTATAACTCAAAACCTGAATTTCCGTACTTTCCGGTAAATTCTGAGAATTAATAGCCACCGTATCACCATTACTTCTACGGACATTAACACCAGGCATCAAAGCCAGAAAATCATCCACAGGAGTAATATCACAACTATTTGGATCAGCCGCCTGAGTGCGATAATGGGTAGGAATCACCAACTTAGGATTTAACACCCCAACAGCGTCCTTTGCTTCCTGGGCATTGTAAGCTTTAGCACTGCCCCCCACAGGCACTAACGCCACATCAGGGCGGCCAGTGAGAATTTTCTGTTCAATAGAAATCGGTGCAGCCGCACCCCCTAAATGTAAAATATTTATCCCGCCTTGACTCCACTTCCAAGCAGTATTTTTACCAAATCGTCGCCCACCGTTACGGTCGTGGTCTATAGAAATTCCTTGAAATCTGATACCCCTAAATTCATAAACACCTGCTTGATAAATTAACTGTGGATTTCCCGGAAGTCCTTCCACAGCACCCTCATCTAACAGTTGACTACTAATCAAAACTAAATCAGCTACCACCTGCGGCAGCCGATAACCAGCAGTACAACCCTGAGTCCGAAAAGGATTGACGAGAATTTTTATACCGCCACCAGTAAACAAAAAGCAAGTGTGACCCAACCATTGAATTGATACACCACTAGACTGGGCATTAACTGGTAGATGAGAACTGAAATTAGTCACTAAAGCAGTTGCTAAACCAGCCCCAGCATAACCCAATAACTCTCGTCGTTTCATGAATCACTCTCTTACCTATAATTGTTCCAGAAAATTTCTCAGTAACTGCTTACCCGTAGCAGTTAAAACACTCTCTGGATGAAATTGGACTCCCTGAATATGAGGATAGTTCCGATGTCTTACTCCCATAATTGTCCCATCTTCCACCCAAGCAGTAATTTCTAATACATCAGGACAACTATCACGGTCAATCACCAAACTATGATATCTGGTAGCAGTCATGGGATTTTCTAAACCTTGAAAAACCCCAACTCCTTGATGTGATACCAAAGAAGTTTTACCGTGCATTAATTCCGGTGCAGAGACAATCTTACCACCGAACACCTGACCTATACTTTGATGTCCTAAACAAACACCCAAAATTGGTAAATTAGATCCCAGCTTTTCAATTACTTCTAAGGAAATTCCCGCATCCTCTGGACGACCGGGACCCGGAGAAATTACCACTGCATCGGGTTTTAAAGCCAGAATTTCCTCTACAGTGATTTTATCGTTACGAAAAACCTGTAAATCAGCAGCAACAGGAAAATCAGCCGCTAATTCCCCTAAATACTGTACTAGGTTGTAAGTGAAACTGTCGTAGTTATCAATAACTATAATCACAATTATTACCAAATTTATGAAAATTAAAAATCAGTATCTCCCTTTGAGCATTTTTAGATCAAGGGGAAATCAAACTATAAATATAGCTGTAGCCAGAAGAATTAGGACATAATTAGGACTTTAAACCTAAGAATAACAAGACTTTTACCTCGTTGGTGAGCGAAGTCGAACCATTGCCTTTTGCCTTCTGCCATATCACAAAATATCATAAATACAGCAAATTGCAGAATTTAGCCAGAAATGTGAATCACAAAACTAGCCATTCAGAAGATTTTCAGCCTAACATATAACCACTAATGGCTGAAAATATTTGTGTGTTTTAAATAGCAGTCGTAATTGTAGCTACTAAAGGAGGAAGTAAAAGTGTAGCAGCTACCAGCAAAGATACTAAAGCAGATACTAACACAGCACCAGCGGCACAGTCTTTAGCTATCTTGGCTAACTCATGGTATGTTTGCTTAACCGTCAAATCTACAATAGACTCAAGAGCCGTATTAACTAATTCTAGAGTCAAAACTAAACCGCTAGTGATAGCTATTATAGATATTTCTACTGGACGTAAATGTAATAAAATACTCAGTCCAATAGCAAAGGCACAGACAGCTACATGAATACGAAAGTTGCGTTGAGTTTGAAAAGCATAAGTAATTCCCGCCCAAGCATACTTAAAACTAACTAATAAGTTAGAAGCTACCTGCCAGGAAAGATCCCTTTCTTTAGACACAATAGTTGGTAAACGTTTGGAAGTTGGTGATGGAGATATTTGTTGAGACATCGGTGATATCAAGAATTTACAGTTAACCACTCAGCTTTAAAGAATAAAGCATTGCACAGTGATAACCTAAGACTTCCCGCAGATGGGAGAAAGATTAACACATAACATTCTAAGGTTTTAATCCTTGGTCAATTTTAAAGGCTAGATAAAAATTTATGGAAATTTTCGACGATTGATGACAATTTTTCTGTCAACTTAGCCACTTCCAGTCAAAATTTTATCTTTGACAACTATTCAACGTCAATAATGATACCTATAGATTCAAGTAATGTGACTTGTTTCCTAAGCATTCGCAACAAACTGTCATCATCTGGGTGATCCCATCCCAGCAAGTGTAACAAACCATGAGCCGTTAACCAGGCTAACTCAGTGGTTAAGCTATGTTGCTGTTGTTGTGCTTGTTGCTGTGCCGTATCTATAGATACAATAATATCACCTAAATACAGGGGTTGAGAAAGTAACATTTCCTCAGTTTGGGGAAAGTCAGTTTCCAAAGCTGCAAAAGCCAAAACATCTGTAGGTTTATGTTGTTGACGGTACTGGGCATTGAGTTCTTGAATGTCAGCATCATCAGTTAAACGCAGTCCTATTTCATAACTCAATGCAGGTGGTAGTTCAGGAGTCAAAATTTCTAGCCATTGGTGAAACCAAGTTTCCCAGGTTTGTACAGATACGGGTACAACAGAGTTACCCTCATCTGTGGGTATGTCTGAGGAAAATTCTGGATAGCAATTGTCTATAAATAATTCTACTTGTGGAGGCACAAAATTTCCTTGTTTAGCGAGTTAGGTAAGCAAGTCCGACAAGGACAGCTAATAATCCTACCGCAGTTAGTCCAAAATGTTTGAGGGAAGTTGCCCCTTTTCTGACCATATTCCGCATAGCCAGTTTTACATAACTGGGTTTGGGTTCGTTTCCAGAAGAATTGCTCATGATAATGTCATTCATAATCTCTACATATAACTTTACATCAAGTCATTAGTCATTAGTCATTAGTCATTAGTCATTAGTCGTTAGTCGTTAGTCGTTAGTCATTAGTTGTTTATTCTCCCCCTGCCTCCCCTGCTTCCCCTGCTCCCCCTGCTTCCCCTGCTCCCCCTGCTCCCCCTGCTCCCCCTGCTCCCCCTGCTCCCCCTGCTT
>RDXV01000131.1 GCA_004292695.1 Nostocales cyanobacterium
CGCCTTGCAATCAGCAAAACCCCTTAAACATAATAGTTTCAAAATTGACATGACAAAAAGGGCAATTCGTCGCGCCCTCATGGTTTCTGCTCAAGGTGGAGGTATCGCATGAGTCAAGTAATGAAAGCTAATAGCACAAACCGCAAAGATGGACTAGCCAAGGTAACGGGTACAGCAACCTACGCAGCAGAACATCAAATACCTAATTTATTACATGGGTATTTAATCACAGCTAGTATTGCCAAAGGCAGAATTAAAAGTATTGATACCCAAACCGCAGAAAAATCAAAAGGTGTAATTGCGGTCTTCACCCATAAAAACGCCCCCAAAATATCTAAACCTAGTAACAATTTTATCAACTCCAAAATTTACGAAGCACGCCTACCCCTAGCAGATGATAAAATACACTATGCTGGGCAAATTATCGGTTTAGTAGTTGCCGATACCTTTGAAAGAGCCAGGGAAGCAGCAAATTTAGTCAAAATTGCATATATAGCAGAAACACCAATAGCAGAAGCTAAAAAAGCTACCTTTAAAAAAGCGGCTTCTGTGTTTGGGGAAGACATGGAATATAAAAAAGGCGACTTTGAAAAGGGTAGTTTTACTGATGTTATGGCAGGTGCAGCGGCAAAAGTAGAAGCTACCTACAAAACATCCACAGAATTGCACGCACCCTTAGAACCTCACGCTATTATTGCCCAATGGCAAAACAACAACTCTTTAACAGTTTATGAACCTACTCAATGGATAGGTGGTAGTCAACGTACATATTCAGAACTGTTTGCACTTGCACCAGAACAAGTAAGAATTATCAGCCCCTTTGTAGGCGGTGGTTTTGGTTGTAAGGCTTTTCCCTGGCCACATGGTATTCTTTGTGCAGCGGCAGCACGGAAATTACAAAAACCTGTAAAAGTGGTTTTAAGCCGTCGGCAAATGACAGCAAATTCTGGACACCGTTCGGAAACTGAGCAAACCTTACGTTTAGCAGCTCAGGCTGATGGGAGTTTACAGGGAATTGAACATACAGCAAAATCTTTAACATCGGAAGTAGATGTATTTACTGAACCCTGCACAGGGATGACAACGGTAATGTATGCTGCTCCTAACCTCCGCACCTATCAGGAGTTGGGGGTGATGAATGTGGGAACACCTACTTTTATGCGAGCACCTGGGGAAAATCCCGGTCTATTTGCTTTAGAATCAGCAATGGATGAGTTAGCCTGGGAGTTGGGTATTGATCCGATAGAACTAAGGTTGAAAAATGAAACTAAGGAACATCAAAGGAAGGGTTTACCTTTTTCAGCTAAACATTTTCGGGAGTGTTTACAGATAGGTGCAGAAAAATTTGGTTGGCAAAATAGAAGTAAAAAACCCCGGAGTTTCACCCGTGACGGTAAACTGATTGGTTGGGGGGTAGCTGCTGCGACTTTTCCCGGTTTACGCAGTTCAGGAACAGTCAAGGTAAGATTATTAAATAATGGTACTGCCCATGTACTCACTAGCGGTAATGATATGGGTACTGGAGCGTATACAGTTGTTGCTAGTACGGCCGCTGAGGTTTTGGGTTTACCTGTGGAAAAGGTGAAGGTAGAGTTGGGAGACTCTTTGTTTCCTAATGGTGGCCTTGCTGGTGGTTCACAAATGACCGCTTCTTTGATACCTGCGGTGATGGTGGCCTGTGAGGAAGTGTTAAAAACTGCCCAAGCTGAAAATGCAGAGGCGGCTTTTAATAGTTTACGTCAGTCTCAACGGGTTGCTTTTGAAGCTACAGGTTCATCTGCTCCCGGTGCTGAGGGTAAACAATGGGCTTTTCAGTCTTGGGGCGCTCATTTTTGTGAAGTGAGTGTGGATGAGGAAATAGGCCGTTTACAGGTGACTCGCTGGGTTTCTGTGATGGATATTGGACGGGTAATGAATGCTAAAACTGCGGCTTCTCAGGTACGTGGTGGTGTGATTATGGGTATCGGTCACGCTTTGATGGAAGAGTGCAAGTTTGATCCGAATTTGGGTAATCCTGTTGTATACGATTTAGCTACTTACCATTTTCCATCTCACGCAGATATACCGAGAATTGATGTGGCTTTTGTGGGTGAGCCAGATTTGAATTTTAACCCTGCTGGGGCGCGTGGTGTGGGGGAAATTGGTATTACTGGGGTGTCTGCGGCACTTTGTAATGCTGTTTATCATGCTACGGGTAAGCGGTTAAGGGAGTTACCAATTACACCAGATAAGTTGATTTAATTTTTAGGTATGCGTGGGATTTTTTTCTCACGCAGAAACGCTGAGGAAAGATTTTTTTATGAAATTAGCGTTAAGGCTTGACAAGCTGATATAGTTAGTTTATAGTATATGTTATGGGTGGGAAAAAGTGCGCCCATATATAACGGGTTTTGACAAGTTCGGGTTTGTTTTTTGCAGGTGTGGGAATTTTGAACGCAGATGAACGCAGATAAACGCGGATTTTTTGGTCAGGAGTGGCTAACTTATCAAAATTCAATCATTAAAGTTAATTAGAATTTGTGAACATTAAAATTAAACCTAATATTATTATTCCTCCTAAAATTGATATATTCTGGGTAGTTCTGTTGCTTTTAACCAGGATTTCTGAGTAAGATAATTCATGATTTTGAATCAATAAAAAGGAATGGGGAGAAAATAACGATGGAAATAACCGATTTAAAAGAAAACGCAAAAAGAAATTAATACTCCATAATCTTTTTTGTAATTGATTTTGATTATATTGCCAAGGATAACTAATTTGTACTAAACGAATTAAGGCTTTAATATCAGGTTGACGGAGGTTTTGATAACTAGGAAGTGCAACAGTAAGATGATCTTGATGTTCTTGTAATTTTTCTTGAAAAATATAAATATCTTCCAAAGCAGAATTAACACCTTGTCCAATGTCAGGGGGGAAGCAATGTACCGCATCCCCTAATAAAATTACTGCTGTTCCTTGGTTATTTTCAGATGTTCCAAAAATTTGATATAGTCCTGAACAATATTGAGGAATAGGAAATTTACCCCCTTCACTAGCTGTAAATCTGCTAATTTCTTCACTGGAAATAATTTTATCTATCGGAAGTTGGGGAAATCCTTGTTTAAAAAAGTCTTCAACTTGTGCTGGTGTTTGTAATTGCCAAATTTGATGATCTGGGTAGTTAATAATATTTGCTGTTCTTGGTTGTTGGGGATTTTTAAAGGGTAATAAACCTAAAGAAATTGCTTTTTGAGGATCTTTAAAGTTTGACCGAATAGCATAAGCCATTGTAGACTTTGATAAATCATCTTCTGTTTCTGATAAAGGAAATTGAGGAGGTAAACTCAACACCTTGTATTTTAAACCAGCACTAGGAGAAGGGAATTTTTGCATTTCAAATAAATTTGATTGTCCAGAAATTTCATATAATGTTTTACGAACAATAGAATTTAAACCATCACAACCGATAATTAAATTCGGGTTCAAAGTTTCTTGGTGTTGATTTTTAGTTTTGATAATTACTGATAAATTTTGAGCATTTGTTTGAATTTCTAGACATTCAGTATTAAATAAAACTTGAATTTTGTCTTGATAATTTTGCTGAATTTCTTGATAAAGTAAGTTTACAAAATCTGCTCTTGGTAGCCAGTAAGCGGTTTTACGGTTAGCATCAGCAATGGGTAGTTTTGTAGTTTTACGTGTACCATCTTTTTGAATCACAGTAATGTAAAATTCTGTATTAGGAACACTTAAATCAGCCAGTTTATTAGTTATTCCTAAAAAATCAGTTAATTTTTGCCCCCGACCATCAATTTGATAACTAAAGGATTTATCTGGTTCATAATAATCTGCTGATGGTCTTTTTTCGATCACTGTAATATCTTTCCAACCTCGTTTAGCTAACATTAAAGCTGCACCTAAACCAGCAGGTCCACCACCGATGATGATTGCGTTTTGTTTGTGGGAATTATTCATAAAGGAATGGGAAATGTTGAATTAACTGATTCACGTTCATGTAATTTCTTAAACCAATCACCCAAATGGGGATATGCTAAAATCCAATCTTCATTTAACCTTAAACTATAATAACCCATAGAACATAATGTGGCTATATCTGCCATTGTCCAATTTTCATCACCTAATAAATATTTAGTTTGGGATAATTGTTGTTCAAATACAGGTAATAAGCGATTAATTGTATCCTCTAATCTCGTTCTATAACGGGAAGACACAGCATTATTTGTTAAATTCAAAATCCATAAATTAATGATAGTATCACCTAAATGATCTGCCATTTCCTCCCATTTACGACATTCTAACTTTTCTTGATTCTTTTCAGGATAAAAACGAGGTGTTGGATAGGTTTCGTCCAAATATTCAGCAATTAATGTAGAATCCCAAATAACTGTACTATCATTTTCTACAAATACAGGAACTTTAGCAATAGGTGACAGTTGCACAAAATCATCAGGTTTATTCATTAAGTTAACTTCTATTAACTCACACTCTAAATTCTTTTCCTGTAATAAAATGCGAATTTTACGCGAAAAGTTTGATTGTTGATGATAATACAACTTTCTAGTCATAGTTAGGTGGTGTGCAAATTAACTGAACTGAGATACAATATAAAACATAAGAATAGTATAACTTAAAACAATGAAAGAAATCAATTCTATTATTAAAAAATTTTTAGAACATCAACACAAATCAGAAAACCTATTTTTAGCAACTGTTGTTAATGTTCAAGGTTCTACCTACCGTCAACCTGGTGCTAAAATGTTGATTACTGAATCTGGTGATGTAGTAGGAACTATTAGCGGTGGTTGTTTGGAAAATGATGTCATTGAACATACCCGTCTAATGACAGATGAAAAAGTCAAAGTCATCACCTATGATACCAACGCAGAAGAGGATATTATTTGGGGTTTTGGTTTAGGTTGTAATGGAATTGTAGATATTTTGGTTGAAAGTTTAGAACCTAATAATTTAGTTAATCCTTTAACCTTTATTTCCCAATGTTTTGAAAATCAACAACAGGGAATTATTGCTACCGTGTTCAAAATTGCAGGTGATGTAAATGTTGAATTAGGAAGTCGTTTAACTATTGATGCACAGGAAAAATTAAATAGTAACATTGCTAGTGAGAATTTACAACAAGCAATAATTAAAGATACCCAAGAAACTTTAAAAAATCAACATTCCAGTTTTCATAAATATCAATTTTCATCAGGAGAAGTTCAGGTTTTTCTAGAATTTGTTCAACCTCAAATTAACTTAATGATTTTTGGTGCTGGCCGTGATGCTATACCTTTAGTAGAGTTTGCTAAATCATTAGGTTGGAAAGTGACAGTTTTTGATTGTCGCGCTTTAGAAGTGAGTCAAGAACGCTTTATAATTGCTGATGAAGTAATTCTCACCCGTCGGGATATTTTATCTCAACAAGTAACTATTAATAACAATTCTCTCGCTGTGGTAATGACGCATAATTATTTTGATGATTTGGAAATTCTGAAACTTTTAATTCCCGCAAATATTAAATATTTAGGATGTTTAGGTTCAAAACAAAGAATCATGAAATTACTGCAAGATGTAAAATCAGCAATTGGTGAATTTAACCCCAAAAATTTATCTCATTTGTATGCACCTGTGGGTTTAGATATCGGTGCAGATACACCAGAAACCATCGCTTTATCTATTATTGCGGAAATTCAAAGTGTCCTGAAAAATCGTACTGGTGGTTTTTTGAAAAATCGCACCAAACCAATTAATCAAAAGAATGAAATTAAAGAATTAAGAATTAAGAATTAAGAATGAAGAATACACAAAAAATAGGTATCATCATTTTAGCTGCTGGTGCATCAACTCGCATGGGTTCACCCAAACAACTGTTAAATTACCAAGGAGAAAATTTAGTTAATAGAACTATCAAAAAAGCTATTGCTTCTGTTTGTGATCCTGTGATATTAGTATTAGGAGCAAATGCAGAAAATATCCGCCATCAAATTCATGAATCTAAAATTACAATCATAGAAAATCAAGATTGGAATTTGGGAATGAGTGCTTCTTTAAAATGTGGAATTACAGAAATAAATACCAATTACCCTCATTTAGAAGCTGTAATAATTACTGTTTGTGATCAACCTTTTTTAGAAGTAGAAATTATTAATAAATTAGTTATTTCTTATCAAGAAACTAATAAACCAATTATTGCTTGTGAATATGCAGATACTTTAGGAGTACCTGTTTTATTTAGTAAAAAATACTTCCAGAAGTTAGCAAATTTAACTCAAGATATGGGAGCAAGAAAACTAATTAAAACCTATAAAAGTGATGTGTTTAGTATTCCATTTCCTCTAGGTAAAATTGATATTGATACACCACAAGATTATCAACAACTTCTGGAAAAATGATAGAAACTAATATAAATAATGTAGGTTGGGTTGAACAAAGTGAAACCCAACAACTGATATGTTTAGGAGAAACCCAACAACTGATATTTTGAGAGGTAGAACCTCTTAAATAGTATTCCCAGTCAGAGACTGGGAACAAGTTCTGGTTAATTAGAAAGATGTAAAACTGCTTTTCCGGGGAAAGTTCTATCTACCAACTTTTGCGCGATATCTGCAATTTCTGTCCAAGGTGCTTCAATATCAATGTGAGGACGCAATTGACCTGATCCTACCAACTCAACTAACCATTTTAACCCCACAGATGCCGGTTCTTGTTTGAGTTCATGAAAAACAATTAAACCGTAAATACTCGCACCTCCCAAGGCATAAAGATTACCTGCATTAAAAGTAACTTCTCTGCCCGCAGTAGTTCCAAATACTACAGCTTGACCATTGGTAGCTAGTAAACCTATGGCTGTACCTAACACAGAACCGCCTACAGAGTCTACAATTAAATGATAGGGTCCAAATTCCTGAGCGGGTGAAATATCTTCACCAATGACAATATGATGCGCTCCTGCTTCTTTAACTACTGCTTCATACTTAGAAGTACGTAGATGGGCTGTAACCTTTGCACCGCTTAACCGTGCTAATTGAATGGCGAAGTTACCAACGCCACCAGAAGCCCCCGTAATTAACACAGGTTTGTTGAGGAGAAAGCCGCCTTTTTTCAAGACATGATATGCTGTTAAACCAGCTACAGGTAATGTGGCAGCTTGAGCAAATGATACAAACCGGGGTAATTCTGCGAGGGAGTGGGTAGGTACTGCAACCAGTTCACCCCAAGCACCAGAAGGAAGAAAACCCACTACTCGCGCTCCTTGTGCGGGTCCAGAACCATCAGCGGCGGGAGTTTCTACAATACCTGCTAAGTCCCAACCCGGTCGCCATCCAGCTTGAGCAGTTGTGGCACGTCTGAGTTCACCACGATTAAGTGATATTGCTTCAACTTTAACAATTGCTTCGTTAGGTGCGGGTATAGGTGCTGCAACTTCCGTTAAAGTCAACAGTCCTGTTACATTGGGATCAACGACGACAGCGCGAATTTTGTTAGTCATGTTTTTGATGTCCTGGTTTTTTGTGGTTTTTTGTGGTTTTTTGTTAAAAATTATATTTTCTCTGCTTTACAGTCTAATTTTCCAGGAAGAGAGGATAGAAAGGAATAGGAATTTCAGAAACTTATTGTTTAATTCTTGATAAGTTTAAGACTAAGTACATTTTGCTGAAATTCAAATAATATGATTAGCAGGTATATATATGACTCAGTGGATGTTGCCAAGTATTGAAAAAGTAACTAAGCAGCCAACTAAAGCAGCTTTAGATTATTACAAACGGTTCAATCAACCTTGTATTCTTACTTATTCTGATAATACGATTACTAGCATTTTTCAAGGAACAGGTATAGCACCGTTACAACATCCTTTAGAACGTGAATTTATGATGTTGGGTGTACCAATGTCACAATGTGGCCATTGTTTGAGTAGGGAAATTGAAGTTATTTATGCGCGGTTTGATAGACCTTTGGAAGATGCAAGACCGGGTGAAATTATTTGTGCTTATGAGGTGTTTTGTGAGCATTGTAATTATTTTACTTATCGGGAGTATATATTGTAAGGTTTGATGATCAAAATTGAGATGAGAAGATAGTTATTTTTTCATCTTTATTAAGATATGATATAAAAATTAATGATCTTAATGCTGAGGCATATTTAGAAACTGAAATCAGTAAACAATTGCTGATAGCAAGTCAAACCAAATGTTAAAGGATACGGCAATGAAAGTTAAAGTCAAAAATCTTGGTGCTTTAAAACAAGCCGAATTTACAATTGGTGATTTGACAATTATTTGCGGTTATAACAATACTGGTAAAACTTATGCTACTTATGCCTTATTTGGTTTTTTATATACCTGGCGGAATGTCTTTCCAATTAATATTAATCAAGATAAAATTACCGAACTACTTACAGACGGTGTAACTCGTATTGATATTGAAGAGTATATTCAACAGATTGATCAAATAGTTGATAAAGGATGTACAGTATATAGTCAAGAACTTAGTAATATTTTTGCTGCATCATCTGATCGTTTCAATAACACAGAATTTAAGTGTAATTTAGAAACTGAAAATATCAAATTATTAGATCAATATAATATTACCATTAACATTGGAGAAGGTTCACTTTTTTCTATCACAAAAAGTCAAAATAGCACAGATTTAGTAGTTACGTTAGTAGGTGACAAAGAAAAGGTAAAAATCCCTCATTTTATCATTGAAAAGTTTATTAGTGACGCACTAAAAAATATTATTTTTAGGAATAAATTACCACGTCCTTTTATTGCTAGTAGTGAAAGAACTGGTGCAGCAATTTTTAGAAAAGATTTAAACTTTGATCGTAACCGCTTATTAGAAAATATTGATCGCACAGAGCTTTTACTTAAAGATTATGGAGATTATGCGCTTCCTATTAAAACCAATGTAGATTATATCCGCAGACTAGAAACTATTGTCAAAAAAAATAGTTTTATCTATGAAAATTACCCTGATATATTAGAACAGTTCGCTGATATTATCGGTGGTGAATATAGCGTGACTCGAAATGATGAACTTTATTATTTACCTACTGGAAAAAGGGTAAAACTTTCTATGGATGAAAGTTCTAGTGCTGTGCGTTCTTTATTAGATATTGGTTTTTATTTGAGACATGAAGCGCAACCAGGGGATTTGTTAATGATAGATGAACCGGAATTAAATCTCCATCCTGAAAATCAGCGTCGAGTAGCTCGTCTATTTGCTCGACTTGTAAATATAGGCATTAAAGTTTTTATTACAACCCACAGTGATTATATTATTAAAGAATTGAATACTTTGATTATGCTCAATCATGATAAACCTCATCTTAGAGAAATTGCAGAAACAGAAGGTTACAGAAATGAAGAATTAATATCTGCTGATAGAATTAAAGTATATATTGCTGAAGAGGCGTTAGTAAAATTAGATGGTAAAAGTAAAAAAACTAAATGTCAAACTTTAATACCTGCTGAAATTAGCCCAGAATTAGGTATTGAAGCTCGCAGTTTTGATCGAACTATTGACACTATGAACCGTATTCAGGAAGCAATTATCTGGGGTGAATAGTCATGTCAGATATTGCTATCTTGAAAGAGATGTTTAAAGAAACTGCAACTGTACCATTACAAAATGATCTTCATGGTAAAAAAATATTGACTCTGGAAGAACCTGATCTTCCTAACTGTTTTGTAACAATTCGGGGAATGCCAAATGCAGATCAAGTTATTGTCATTAAAGCTGATAAATTCCCAGCACCAGAAGCAGTTTTTAATGGTTCAAAGGGTGAGTGTAAACGGGCTGATTTTATCATAATTGCTGATACTGAGATGAAAAAAGTAATTTTATGTATAGAAATGAAAGCAAAGAGAAAAACTGCCAAAGAATGGGAAATTATACAGCAGCTTAAAGGTGCAAAGTGTTGTGTTGAATATTTTCAGAAAATTGGTAAAGAATTTTGGGGATATCCCTATTTTCTTGATAATTATGCTTATCGGTTTATTACCATCAGAGATATTAACATTGATAAAAGACCTACACAAGAAAAAATAATTGATAATCATGATATTCCCGAAAGAATGTTAAAAATAGCTGCTCCTAAGTCTAACTATATATTATTTAATCGCTTAATAGGAGTGAAGAAATAAACAGTTTAAACATTTTTACCATAGGCTAGTATTAATGACACAATTTATGATATTAAATAAACATCTAAAAAAATAATTCTCAACATCATCATGAATAACCTAATAGAATACGAAGACGCTAACCCAGAAGTACGCGCAGTTTACGACGATATCCGCGCTACCAGACAAACTGAATATATCAACAATTTCTGGAAAGCATTAGCTAACCACCCTCCCACCTTAAAACGTACCTGGGAAAGTCTCAAGGAAATTATGGCAGGTCCTGGAGAGATTGATCCACTAACCAGGGAATTAATTTACATCGCAGTAAGTGTAACAAATAACTGTGAATATTGTATTGCTTCCCATAGTGCAGCTGCCAAAAATAAAGGCATGAGTGATACAATGTTTGGGGAATTAATGGCAATTATCGGAGCAGCAAATATGACAAATAGGTTTGCAAACGGTTATAAAATTCCCGTAGATGACATATTTAAACAACAATAACAACAGTAAATTTCATCTTTAAAATCATTTATTTTCCCTGATTTCCTTTAACTTATCAGCAACATTTTCACAACCACCGGGAATTGTTTTTCTGCTTTTTTCCCCGCACCAAGCACAACAGTAACGACGTACTTGATCAGACATTCTTTGCACGTTACTAAAATCTGCATTTTCTACCACTGCACCGGTATACTCTCCGGTTTCATAGTTGGGAGAATGAAAACGACTGCGGGGTGAAGCTGTTTCCCAAGATGAACCATAAAATAAACGTACTCCGTTTAAATCAGCATTGCTGATGTTAGCATTGTATAAAATAGTTCGGGAAAGGTTGGCTTTGACTAAATCACAACCACTGAGATTAGCGCGGACTAGGTTTGCTTCACTCAAGTCAGTCCAGCGTAAGTCAGTATTGGAGAGGTCTGCACCTGCTAACATTACCCCTAAGTCAATGACTCTGACTCCTTCTAGTCTGTCTTCAGCGTAACCACCGCTACCATCAAGGATCGCTCTACCCAGACGGCGATCGCGTTGTAATGGTGTTAACAATTTGGAACGGGAAAGAAAGCGAAGAATTTTAGCTTTTCCACTCCCATCTACACTACTAAAAATTGCCGCTGTCCTTCCTTCCGCAATAGCTCTTTCCTGTGGCCAATCTTCTAATAATCCCTCTTCATCTAATACTAAATCAGAAATTCCTTGAAAGTAAGAATCTATAGTTTGTTGTTGAGTAATAATATTTTGTTGAACGGTTAATTGGTTTTGTTGAATAGTTAGATCCTTGGAAATTATATACTGTCGCCAAGCAACATAAACAGCTACAACAGCTATAGAAATTTGTCCCAAAGCTCCAAACCATTCCGCCAAAGTTCCCGATGCTTCCCAGTTGATAAACTTACCTAAATTGAGAATAATTTGCCCAATTCCTGTAAATTCCAATAACCCAATCACACTAATAGATAAACCAATTAACCCTACAATTAAAATTATTTCCTGGGGAGAAAACCATTTTTTAATTTTTGCTATTAACCAAAGTAAAAGTGCATCTAACCAAGGTAAAAGTATAGTAATAGATAAACATAATGTAACTACAGTTCCTATCATCCCTATAATTGGACTATTTGTAATAATACCAATAAAAGTTATGACTATTGCTAAAGTTGTCAAAATTAAAGCCCTTGATTTTACAGAAACTTGATAGGAAACAATTGGTTTAGTACCTTGATTTTCTGCTTTTAAAGAACTAGCATGAAGCTGAGATTGTAAATGAGAAATAGCTGATAAAGCGTCTTGTTCTGCTATAGCTTTCTCCGTGATTTCATTTTCATCATCATCAGGAAGTGCGAGATTTTGACCTAAATTATCCTCTGGTGGATGAGAAGAACTAGATTTTTTATTCATATCTACTATGTTTGAAAATTCTATATTATCCGAATTTTATTTTACTTATTCCTTAATTTATACAATTATCTAGAAACAAATTTCTGAATTTTAACTAAAAATTTATGATAATTTGTCAGGAGTAATTTATCATATTACTGACTTTTGACTCCTGACATTTTCTTTGTAAATTTGTTTTTTATGGCAACGGAAACAAAAAGAAAAAATTGATTATGCTAGTCCCACCAACTTAGCGCTTAAATCCCACATTTTTTCAGCTTTTGCATCATCGCTGGCCTCGTTGGAAACTTTCTGTACAAAGGACTCACGACCTTTTTTCTGTCTATTTCCCCAACTCCAATACATTCCAGATTCACTGTAAGCTGGACTAGCAACTACCTCAGCTACTCTTTCACCAGCTAACTCTTCAGAAACAAACCCCCCGGTAATATACTTTTGGAACACAGGGAAGAGTTTCTGGAACAGGGGATAATGGTTACGGAATAAAGCAGTTGTCGCTACACAACCAGGATACAGGGAACTAAAGGTAATACCCGTTGAATCATGAAAACGTCTATGTAATTCCCTCATGGTCAAGACGTTACAAACCTTACTATCTTTATATGCTTTTACTGGTTCAAACTTCTTACCATCAATCATGCAGTGGGGAGCTTTAAAACCAGCTTCAAAACCTTTTAAATCTCCTAAATCTGGACGGGGGGGAATTTTGCCACCCAACTCATTGGGGTTATGGGTAACAGTTCCCAAAATTATCAGCCTGGGTTCAGCAGCGGAAGATTTTTGTAAGTCTTCCAACATCAAGTTACACAACAGAAAATGTCCTAAATGGTTGGTAGCAACACTTAATTCATATCCATCTGGACTAAACAAAGGTTCTTTAATTAAGGGCATATAAATAGCTGCGTTGCACACCAAAGCATCTAATTTTTTACCCGTTGCTCTAAAGTCCTGAACAAACTTTCTAACACTGTCTAAAGAAGCCAGGTCTAAATGTATGATACTATAGCTATCCTGTGGTATTCCCACTGATTGGGCGGCTTGTTCTGTTTTCTCCAAATTCCGACAGGCCATAACTACGTGCCATTTACCAGTTGCTGCTAACGCTTTGGCAGCATACAAACCCACACCAGAGGATGTACCTGTAATTACAACCGTTGATTTTTCCATTTTTGTCAGACTGTCTTGATTGTAGTTGAGTTTTTCTATGTTCTCATGTTCCGTTGCTCATGAAACAGACCGGATCTGTCAGCGCTATTTTAACATTATTGATAGGTGTAAAATTTTGTAGAAAAGTTACAAAACCTGTATTCAAAATTACCATAATTCTGATGTACAACTAGCAATACTCAAAGTCTTAGAAATTGACACCTGACAATAGTTTTAACTCAAAATGATAGTGTTATCACCAATCCTTGTATCTTCTCGAAGTCGGTTAATATTAAGAATTTAATCATGTTCTTAACCAAGTCCAGAAATTCCTAGATTTCACTTAGATATGATATTATTCTCCATGATTTCATAAAAACTTTTCCAAATCTTTATCTTATCTTTGATAAAACCCTAGACAATTAAGAAAACTTTGGTTGAATTGGATACGACTTTTCATGTTCCAAAAGATTTAACATAATAGGATGATTTTTGTAGGTGCAATATGATTTTACGACGATATTTGATAGCTAGTGGATGTTTAGGAATTTTAGCCACAGGATGCGTTGATGTGGCAGTATCATCTACAGAATACACTAAACAAGCTGTACAAGAAAATAATGTAGCTCAGTTAATGGCAGAAGTACAAGATACTCAAAAAGCAGAAAAACTATTAACCCAAGGCAATGATTTGTTAGATGCTAACCGCTACAAAGAAGCTCTAGAATTTTATAATCAAGCTGTTGGTGTGAAAAAAGATAGTGAAGAAATATGGGTAAATAGGGGTAATGCTCTCATCGCTTTACATCGTTATGAAGAAGCTCTCAAATCCTACGATCAGGCAATTTCTATTCGTCCTAATAAAAACGAAGCCTGGTATAATCGAGGCAATGCTTTATCAGCTTTACGTCGTTATCAAGAAGCTGTTAAATCCTATGATGAGGCTATAGTTATTCAACCAGAAAAATTTGATGCTTGGATTAATAGAGGAATTGCTTTAACAAAATTGAAACAATACAAAGAAGCCCTAGCATCCTACAACCAAGCCATTACCATTAATCCCAAATCTCACCAAGCATACTATAACAAAGCCTGTAATTATGCTCTCCAAGATAACCTTGTTTTAGCTGTGGAAGCACTAGATAAAGCTATCAAAATTATGCCGGAAAAATACAAGGAATTAGCTAAAAATGATCCAGATTTTGATAATATTCGTGATCAAAAAAAGTTTCAGGATTTGTTAAAATAGTTGTCATCAACTTATAGGTGTAAAGCTGGGATTAATTTTCTACTTAATGCACGAATCCTTAACTTAACTCTTTCTTTTTTACTGCTGTAGTCTTTACCGCCAAAATGTCCCGCAATACCTTGGAAATCAGGTTCTATGTAAAATCGGTTGATTACTTTATATTCTTTTTCTGCATTTTTAATAGCCTGATAAAATTGGGTTTCTAAATAAAAACAACCCTCTTGATGTTTTTGATGCAGGGGTTTAAGGGTTTGCTGATAAAAGTTCTGACTGAATACTAAAAAACGTGTATCACAATAGGGACTTACATCGGTTTTACCCAATAGTTTTTTGAGTCTCCAAGTTTGATCTTTATAATCACATAAACAGTCATAATTTTCTTGGACACTTTCTAGAATATTGGTCATATTTTTTAAATATATCCTACCCGTGATTTTGCCAAAGTGGGTAACTGTATTAATTAAATGAGATTGAGATAATCCTTTTTCTATTAATAAACTCTCTCCATATCCTTTGCCAAAAACTCTAGGAAAATCATTACAATTTAAAGAAATAAATTCAATTTGTTTATCATGCGGGTTTTCAACCCCAGCTTCTTTAACTCTATCTAACGGCCAACCTGAATTTTCAATAAAAATTATTTTCTTGATTCTTGGCTGATTTTTGACGTAATATGCCAAACTATTAAAGTAATCTTCCTGTCTTTGTTCTGCTACGGTAGGATAGGCTTTAGGCATTCCTTTAACATCAATTGCAGCTGTTAACACTAAAGCAAAATCTTTCTCAATCTGTAATCCTTGATTTTCTTCCATATTAGTTTTATCCTACTATCAATGTCAGTAAATATTTACAATACTCAGATTTTAACAGAAACTTTTGTAAATAAGTAGTAGTTTTTACTTTTATTATCAGTAATTTAATCAAAAAATTATTCTTATGTCATATTTAATGAATTTATATGCTTAGAGGAATATAGTATATTAACTAATATCTAAGTTACTTATATGCAATATCTAAACGCAGATAAACGCCGATGAACGCAGATACAGCAGTTTCCGAAGTTATGAAGTACACCCTGATTTATTTACTGTTCCCTGTTCCCTGTTCCCTGTTCCCTAAAACTAAAAAACTCTGTACCTC
>RDXV01000132.1 GCA_004292695.1 Nostocales cyanobacterium
CTGTACCGGCTAATGGTGGTTATCGGGTACAACCCCATTTGTTAAAAGATGATGGTGATGCTAAAAAATGGCGTGAGTCTTTAAATATGAAACCAGTGACTGTGAAAATTCTCCAGGATGGTTTACGGAAGGTAATTACTGAGGGTACTGCTAAAAAACTCAACAAACCACATCTTCCCCCTGTTGCTGGTAAAACTGGGACTGCGGAAGCATGGAAGGGAAGGGTAAAACAAAATCATGCTTGGTTCGGTGCTTATGCACCAGCGGATAAACCAGAAATTTTAGTGGTTGCTTTTGGTGAACATTCTGGTGCTGGTGGTGGTAGTGTTGCAGCACCGATGGTTTTAGAAATTTTTGAGGATTATTTCGCTAGGAAAAAAGCTGGGAACAGGTAATGGGTAATTGGTAATGGGTAATTGGTAATTGGTAATGGGTAATTGGTAATTGGTAATTGGTTAGCAATTTTCAAACACTTTAGCTATTTTTTGTGCTAGAGTGTTATGTTTTATTGCTTGATCTTCATCTTGATTTTCCTGATAGATTTGACTGATAATTATTAAAGTTTCATATTCTTCAGGTAAACAAGTGTTGACACTTAATATTTGCCAAGAGTGATGTAAGTTTTCTAATGCTTGATTTACATTTCCTACTTTTTGATATGTGATTCCTATTTCTCTTAATTGCACACCAGCACAGATTTTATCATTAATTGCTTCTGCTAAATTATAAGATTTAGTGAGGTATTCAAAAGCTAAGTTATATTCTTGTAATTCCCGATAAGAAATACCTAAATTACCCCAAGTATTTGCTTGACCTTGTTTTTTCTGCTTAATATATTCACGGGGTAGTTGTTCATAACTTGCTAATGCTTGCTGACTATATCGAATTGCTTGGTTATAATCACCTAATTTATTGAATATTAATCCTAAATTACATAGGGTATCACTTTGAAAATTTAATAGTTGAGAATTATTGATATTTTCATGACTATTATTAAATAACTGATAATAACAATTTAATGCTTTTTGGAAACAAGCTAAGGAATTGTCAAATTCAGATAAATAATAATAAACTGCTCCTAAATTATTATAAATATTACCTGTAAATCCCGATGGTTGCATTTTTATGAGATACTTTTGATAGTATTTAGCTGCTTTTCTCAGGTATCCTGAATGATAACAGACATTTGCTAGATTATTAAGACTAACAGCATCTAAATCATCTAATTGTAATTCTTCTGTTGGTAAACTTAAACTGATACTTTCTTGATATAAACTTTGAGCAGGAATGAATTTACCAACTATTTCAGAGATAAAACCTAATTCAAATTTTACCGCTTTTTCACCTCTTAAATCACTGATTTGATTGAAGAAATACCAACTTTTTTGATAATTATTAATTGCTAAATCATACTGTTGCAGGAAAGAATAATTTTTACCGATATTGAGTAAACAGGTAGCTTGTCCACGATAATTGTTAATTTCTTCATAAATTGCTAAACTAAATTGATAAGATTGAATTGCTTTTGCAAAATCTTGTAATGACTGATGTAAATTACCAATATTTTGTGTTACTTTAGCAAGTAAATATTGATCACTATTTTGTTGAGCGATGGTTAATGCTTGTTGATAATAATTATTAGCGGTTCCATATTTTTGATTAATCAGAGCAATATTTCCTAATCCCCTGAAAGCGAAACCTTGGGTAATTTTGTCTGATGTTAATTTTAAATCTAGAACTTTTTGATATGTATTGTTTGATTCTGTAAATTTTTTGAGGTTAAAATAAGTAGTTCCTAAATTACTGAGAATTTCTGCATACAATGGAGAATTACTATCTAAATATTCTAGCATTCTTTCATAGAGTTTCTTTTGTTGTTGATAGTATCCCCAAGTTTCTAGTTGTTGATGTAAGGTTTCTTGAGTTTCGGTGTTTAACTGGATAAAAATAATCTGATTAGCTATTTCCCATTCTTGTAGTTCACAAAAATGATAAAATGCTTCGATCAAACCAGCTACTTGTTCTAATTTAGATGAATTTTGAAGTTTATCTTCTGTTAAAAAATTAATAGCAGCTAGGTAATGACTGCGTATTCTAGGTGGAAGTTTAAGAAGTTGAGAAAAATCTAAGTTAATTAACTTTAAAATTTTATCTGGAGATGGTAAAATAGAGTTAATAGATTTTGTATTTGTAGAACTAATCATGATCATTTTCTAGGGTTTGTAATTTTTCTAAAGCTATGCTACGAATTAAATTATGTTGTCTCACTAAATCTTGATTGTTCTCAATCACATCTTCTATTAAATAGCGATCGCGTAAAATATCTATTGCTTGATCTTTCTGTGGTTGTGAAAACTTCCAAAATTGCAGATGACTTAACCAGAATTTTTCTGATACTGCACGACGATAAACTGAAGTTTCACACAGCAGTACATAAGCTACTTTTACCTCTTTCTCTAATCTTTCTAAAGTTCTTTGTAACCGCAATTCCACATTTCTTTGTAAGAGACGATTATAACTATGAATTTTTAAGTTATCATCTCTAGATATCATTTGTTCTTTTGCTTCTGCAATTGCTTTTTCTACCTTCTCAAATTCTGCACTGTATTTTTGCCAATAAGCAGCAATATTACCGTTAAATGGTTTCTCTGCAATTTCACCACCGATCAATTTTAACGCTAGAGGATGACCTTCATAAATTTTACCAATTCTGATTAAATAATTATCTATTGTATCATTAATCTTCACCTCTAAACCTATTTTATTAAATAAATCTAATTGTTCAATTTGAGATAAACCTGTGAGATTTTCACAATACCAAAAATTAGGATATCTTGAACCAATTGCTGCGATTTTCGTAGGTAAATCTTGGGAAGTAAGAATAATTAAACTTTGACAATAATTAGCTGTTAACAACCCTGTAAATAACTTATCCCACCAAATTTCTTGAAAATTACTCCAACCCTTTTCTTGATCTCCTACTAAAATTTCTTCCACCGCATCCATTAATATTAAATAACGGTTATTTTGCAGATTTTTCAAAAGTTCCGCTAATAAAAATTCTGGATCATTACGTTGATCAATATCTAATGTTTTTCCCATTAACTCTAACCACTTCGCTGCAATAGTAGTAAAGTTGCGGTTTTGATCCTGATGATCAAAATTCTCTGCTATAAGTTTAGTCCAATCTGATTTTAAGTAATCTGATTGTAAATCAATAATTAAACGTTCTGCTAATGCTGTTTTACCAATTCCTGTCATTCCTGCAATAATCAAAACTCGACAATTATTTTCAGCTTTTATTAGCAGTTTTTTGAGTAATTCTTCTCTTCCTACCCAATTATCATTATAAGCAAAAAAATCTGTTTTAAGTTGCTTTTCATAACTTGAATCATTTTCAATAATGGTTTCCCATTCTTGGAAATTTACAGCTTCACATATATATCGAAAAGCTTCGGTTTGAATAGGAATACGTCGCCAAAATCTGCCTAATGTACTTTCACTAACATTAGCTTCTTTACACCATCTAAAATCTTTTTTATTCCAATCTTTCTTTCTTCTTTTTTGGTCAATAATTTCTATACCTTTTTTAGTTGCTTTAACAGTTACCATTAATTATACCTCACTGGATTCATTATTTTGGTTCAATTTTGGTTCATTTCCACAGTGAACCATAACTGAACCACTACATTCAATATTTATATGGCAATCTATAAATGTGCGTAAAAACAGCAATTTTTTTATGTTGATTACATCGGAAAAGCAACATCAGAATATAGATAAGTTAGTTTTCATTGATCAGAAATTGAGGAAACTGGACTTAAATCCGATTGCTTACAAATTGATAGATTCGGGTTGGAATCATGAACAAACTGTAAGAGGAATTGCTCAATACATGATGTTTTTATCTCTAATTCATTTATACCCTAATTTGTCACTTGTGCCAAGTTCAGAAATTGATCAAGTTTGGCATTTTCACATTCTTGATACAGCAAAGTACGCGCAAGATTGTCAAATGCTGTTTGGTTATTTTGTCCATCATTTTCCCTATTGGGGAATCGAAAATACCGAAGATCGAGAAATTGCATTTATGCAAACACAACAACTACTAGCTAAACATTTTACCACAGAAGTATTTGATCAATCTCAAACTTTATCTGCTTGCAAGCTAATTATACATGAAGAATTACAACGTCCTAGTTGTGATATTTCAGCAGCTTATTCTTTGCTTTCTTAATTTCATATTTTCAACCAACATCTACCAATAAATGTAAATGAGGTGATAAAAATGAATCGTAATTTATTATCTTCCGCTTGTATTCCTGCATTAATTTTCACTATGTCAGCACCAGTAGTTTCCATTCCTTTAATTACTCAACCTGCGTATGCTGAGACTGTCTCTTTTACCTTTTTAAAAAGTTTTGGTAGAGATGGTAATACCTATAAAGTTATGGTTCAATCCCAAAGAGGGAATCGTTTCTTTGTGTGGTATTTTGATTCTTTGAATACTCAAGAAGGTCAAGAAGTATTAATTGAAATTAATGGTTCTGGTAATTGGACGGATATTAGTAACCCTGGAAATGGGAGAACTTCTAAAATTTGGAAGGTAGAAAGAGTTCGTTAAACTAACCCATAAATTACCCCATCAACATTGTCTGAATTTCTGCAATTTCTTCTTCCATTTTTAACTGTTCAAATCCAGCTATTGCCAATTTTGCCCATTCCTTCATTTTAGTCAGATTTCCTCTAATTTGCTCCAACTTAGCATAGGAAGTTTGATAACTGGCAATGCAGCGTAAATCTTGATATGCTTGGGCTTGAGGTAAACCTTCCGCTAGTAAATCCTCTGCTTCTTGTAGTCGTTTCATAGCTAAAAGTACATCAGCCAACCAATGTTTAGTATAGATAATACCTCGTTGCCAGTTAATTTGTTCTGCTTTGGTAATAACTTCTCTATATAAAGATTCAGATTCGCTAAGTTGATGAGTTTTGTAATAAATCTGAGCTTCATAGTAAAGAAGTTGAATCATAAATTTTGTTGGTGCATTTAACTCTTGTTTTTGTTGTTGAATTAAATTTAACGTATCTGCAAAATTACATTGTTGAATTCCCAAATAAATCTGTTCAATTATTAACTCTAAATATTGCTCTCTGTTGACTGTTTTAGCAACTTCTAATCCTTGTTTAACTAGATTTTCTAGAAATGCAAGTTCGGTTTTTTTAGTTCTTAATGATAAAGGTCTGACTCTCGCTAAAACAACTTCAACAAATTTAATTTCATCTTTTGTATTTGCTGTATTTAGCTTGTCTAATAACCATGCTGTAATTTCAATGATTACATCCCACTGATTATGAACATAAGCATAATTTTTGATGTGTCTAAAAATATACCAAACATCCTCAAATCTATTTTGTTCCATCCCCCACCGCAAAACCGCAAGGATATTTGGCCATTCTTGTTCAAGTTTAATATCTGGTTTTTGCCATTCCTGACGGTCAGTTCCGTAATTTTCTGATAATTTCCGCAAATACCTGAACCAATTTTCTCTCAATTCTGACTCTAGAGTTTGTTGTTGTGATAGTTCCCCAAGCACAAATTGACGGGTAAGGGTAAGTAAACTGTAACGTTCTGCTTCCTGGTTGATGAGAGATAGTTGTAGCAGTTTCGCAAAACCATCAGCTATTTGTTTTTGGTCATGTAAGTTACCAACAGTAGATATTGCTTCTCTGGTTACAGAATTAACAAATAAACTCAGGGATAACAGCAATCTATAAGCAGGATGCTCTCTCAGTAATTCTAGGGAATTTTGGAAACAAAAGCGACTTATATCACTGTCTGTTTGTTCTAATTTTTGGAATATAGTCTCAACTGGATAACCTCCCGCAATTTGACCGACTGCATAAACAATAGCTACAGGAATACCGCTAGTTCGTTGATACAGCTTAATTTGCTGCGTTTTGCTGAGACTGATTCCTTTCTCTGTAGCTTGATGATTAATTAAAGCTAAGGCTTCGGTTTCTGGTAAAGAAGATAACCGCACAGGCACAAATAACGCTTGTTCACGTGTAGTAATAATTACTTTTACTGTAGGGGGTAAATCGTATAAAAAAGCTAAGATTTGGTTTTTTTCCGTGACAGTTTCTAGGTTATCAACAATTAGTAAACTATGGATTTGTGCCAAAGCATCTCTTGTAAATTCTAATTGTTCTAAATCAGATGCTTGGGTAATGATTGTGCTTTGTATAACCTTGGCAATTTCTCGACAAATATCTTTTAATGTTTGTTCCTGTCTGAGACGGGGTAAGAGTCCATGAGGAGTTAAGTATTCTGCTTTGGCTGAGGTAAAAATTATTGCATCAAATTTAAGTGATTGTGGGATGGTATGTTGGGAATTAAGACAGCGATTAGCTACTTCTAACACCAAAGTAGTTTTACCTACACCTGCGATACCTTCAACACTGATAATATGGGCAGAATGCTGATAAGAGAGTAGTTCTAGTAATTTATTAACTTCTTGGTGACGGTTAATAAATTTGGTGGTGGATAAAGCAGGTAGGTTGTGACGGGGTGGAGAAATTTTTGTTCCAGGAAATTCGGGAATTTTTTCTGCTGTTGTTGTAGCTACTGATGATTGTTGTGATTGATGGAGTTTTTCCGCCAAGAAACTACGTAGTAATTTTTCTTTACCACGTTTACCAGCAATCCCTAAGCGTTCATAAATAAATCCCATTTGCTTTAGTGCTGCTGCTGGTGTGGTGTTAAGTTGCTGACTAATATCCTCATAGCTGCAACCTTGATTGAGTCGGAGAATCATTATTTTCTCCTGTTTGGGACTAAGAGCATATTCGTTAGCTATTTGGGTTAAAAAGTCACTGGGTATGGCCAATTACTTGTTCCTTTGATGTTAAAGACTGGGAATACTGAGTATAGATGATCAAGAGTTTTATTTGTTAACTTTTATTACGGTTTTACAGAATTTTATAGACTTTTTTAGAGTATACCGGAAAATGTAGGAATCATCACAGTGCTAAGTTTATACCCTTTTAGTCAGAATAAGTAGGAATTTTACGGATTATGAATGACCATAACAACTTATTTGATTTTAGTAACTTGTCAAATACAACTGATTCCCATCATGTAGATATATCCTCTCTTAATCATGATCCTGTTATTCTGCGTTCACCACCACAAACTATGACAGTGAGTGCAGATAGTTCAGATACACTTCAGCAATTTATGAATAATGGTAGTTATGAACAGCAAATTATTCACCCTTCGACAGAGTTGAATCAGGGGTTTGATATATCTAATAGTGTGAATTTGCCGTCTGATAATATTCATCATCAAACCATAAATAATCATTCGATGATTATGAGTCATGCTCCTAAACCTGTGCATTTGAATTCTGATTCACAGGAAGTTAGTGTTCAGAGTAACAATATTAATAATAACTTGGAGATTTCCTATTTCAATCAATTTAATGGTTTGAATAATTTTTCAGATCCAGGACTTACGTAAAACAGAATGAAATGATTGGTATTTCGTAAGTTACCACTACGCAATCATAAGGGTTTTGAAAACCTCGTGCGTAAGTCCTAAGATCATACAGTGGTAATGAGATCATCTTCATCCACTCATTGTAGTCCTTATACGACTATTAGTGATACTGGGATGGTTTATAAACACACATCCGATAATCCTGGTGATAGTTATTACGCTGGATATGTGAGCGATCGCTCTATTTATAATTCCAGTAATTATTATCAAGGTTATGGAGGTACAGATGGCAAAATTTATGATCACTATAACCATTGTGTAGGTTGGGTTAATAGTTGTGGTGATGTTTTCAATACCGCAGGTGTCAAGATTTATCATACTACTAAAGGTGTAGTTGGTGGTGCAGCTTATCTGCTTTTGGTTTATCACGGTGGTGTGAGTTAATTTTTAATTGTTGTTTGAATTTTAGGAGAATAAGAAAATGGTTTTTCCAATTTTAGCAGCATTTGCAGCGATTGGATCTTGGTTTAATGGTTTAGTAGTGGCGAGAAATGCTAATAAATCAACTCAAATAGCAGTGCAAAGAGAAAAGCTAGAAGAAACAATAGCACGGCAGAATAGAGAAAACAATTTAACTATTAATCAAAATAACATTCAAGCTCAATTTTCCATTGCTCATAGCCAGCTTGAACAAGCAAAACAACTTGCTGATGAACAAAAATTAACTCAGTTAAAAATAGCTTATCTCAATCTTATCCATCAGTCTACCTTACAAGAAAATAGCCAAGAATTTCAAATAAATCTGGAAAAAGACAGACAATTATTTGAATTAAAATGTCAAGAATTAAGTCAACAGCATCAATAAAAATTAGCTCAATTTGCCCAAAAGCTCATTTTTTAACTCCAAATTATCCTTTAAATAGTAATATTCGTCCTATTGAATTATTAGATGGAGCGTGGGAAAGTAAAAAATTTAGAGGAGGATCAAGTATAAAATCTCTGTTTGGGATGCTCAAATCTGAACCTACTTTAATATTAGAATCTGAAGTTGAAGGTAGGTATCTTAATTTTAAAGTAGCTTATTGGGGGTTTGGACAAGAAAATTATTTTTACGACAGAATAATTCATGGTTTTCCTTATCAAGATATTCTTGATGAATCAGCTAAAAATAGAGCTTGAAAATGGAAGAAAGACATCAGAGATAAAAAGTTAGCACAAGGAAAAAGTTTAGAGGAAGTTAATCAAAGATATGGTGGTGATAATGCTATTAATTTAATGATATTAGAAGAAGATGAACAAGATCAAAAAGATGGAATTTTCATTGAGCGTCATTATAAAACTAATGAAGATGACTGGGATATATTGCTTAATGTTTTGATTAATTGTCATTGTTTAGTCGCAGGTTGGATCGCTGACGCTCATTATTTAATCAGTTACAATATTGATCCTCTTTTACCAGAATTGTTGTCAGGTTTACTAAATGATGAATCAATATTACCGATGAAAGATGTAATAGAAGCAGTTGTTTCTGGCTATAAAGATTTATTTAAAGCTATTGAAATTGAACAGCCTCATCGCATTCCTGATTTGGCTTTAAAACTTGCTAAAGGGTTAGCAAAATTACCAGATAAATCCTTTGCTAATGAAATGATTAACTATTCTATACACACAAAAATCAATCTCAATAATAAATTGATCACATCTACAGAATCTTAGTAAATACTGATCAAAATTCTGAAAATTTTTGTTTTGTAAATTTTACTCAATCAAATAAGGATATAAATATCATGAATCGTGAGCAATTATTACAGGCTTTAGAATTATCTTTAGAGAGCAAAGATTGGCAGTATGTTCAGGAAATTCAAGGACTGTTATTAGAATTGGATGATACAGAATCTTTAACTCAAATGGAGTCTATTTTAAAGAAAGCTCAAGAGTTACAATCTAGTGCAAATAATAAAGAAGAATTAAATAGTCAATCACCTAAATTACCTATTCCTGATTCTCATGGAATAAATAATAATAGCCAAGAGAATCAACAGAAAAAGGAAATCAATATTCTAATTATGGGAGAAACGGGAGTAGGAAAATCTACTTGGGTAAATGCTTTTGCTAATTATGTAACCTATGCAAATATTCAAGATGCAGAACAAGGAGAACTGATAAATTTAATCGCATCTTCATTTTCTATGACAGATGATAACTATCAAGAAAAAGTGATCAAAATTGGAGAAGATAGTAATGAGTCTTCTGTTCAAGGACAATCAGCAACACAAGAACCAAGAGCGTATTATACAGAAATCGGTAATACGATAATTCGTCTGATTGATACTCCTGGAATTGGTGATACTAGAGGTATAGAACAAGATAAAAAAAATGTAGCTAATATTTTGGCATTTTTAGCCAACTATCCAACTATTCATGGTATTTGTATTTTACTAAAGCCGAATAATGCAAGATTAACAGTTATGTTTGAATTTTGCATAAAAGAACTTCTCACTCATCTCCATCGCAGTGCAGCACAAAATATTGTATTCTGTTTTACTAATGCTAGAGGAACATTTTATAAACCTGGAGATACTTTACCTGCATTAAAAAAACTTGTGGAAGATAATCCAGATGTAGAAATTAGTATTTCCAAGGAAACTATTTACTGCATGGATAATGAGTCTTTTAGATTTCTCGCAGCTATTAAAAATGGTATTGTATTTGATAAAAAAGATCGTCAAGATTATGCTGTAAGTTGGGTTCGTTCTGTTAATGAAACTGTGAGATTATTAAAGTATGTTAGCTCATTAACTCCTCATGAAACTCAAGAGACATTAACCTTAAATTCTGCAAGAAGACTTGTTTATAGTTTGAGTCGTCCAATTGCAGAAATTTCTCAGAATATACAAACTAATATTGCAGTTTTGCAAGATCATAAGAGAGAGATTAGTTCGGGAAAACAATCTATTCAAGAATTAGAGAAAAAGTTATATATTCCGAAAGTTTTTCTTGAAACCAAAACATTAAAGTACCCAAGAACTGTTTGTACGTCTGATAGTTGTGTAGATGTTATTTCTGTGGAAGATGGCATACAAAAAATTCATTATAAAACAATTTGCCATGATCGCTGTCACTTAACAGGAGTTACAACTGATGTTGTCAATAATGTAGCTTTGCAAAGTTGTGCTGCCATAAAAAATAATAATTATTGTAGGGTATGTGGTTGTTCATGGACAAAACATATGCACATAACTTATGAAACAACTCAGGTTAGTAAAAAAGTCATTGATAAAAGCATTCAAAGCTTAATAGAATCTAAAGAAGACTCTCAGTCTAAAATTAAAAAGTTAATTGAATCTCATAACAAAAGAATAGAGAAATATAAAGAAGAACAGAAGTTTGTAACTTCAGCTAGTGCTAAATTTGCCTGTTTCTTAAAACAAAATGCGATTACTCCATATAATGATGCCTTATCAGCTTATTTGGATCATTTAATTCATCAAGAAGAGCAAAAAGTCGGTGCTGGGGGTAAAAATCAAACTCTTCGAGGATTACAAAAAATGAAACGTGAGTATGATGAAGAAATTAAAATTTTAGAGGATGCAATGAAAGAAGGAGATAATCAAATAACTATTACACCTGATGATATCAGTGAAATTAAACAAAAACTTTTGAATTTAGAAATGACAGGAGCAGACTTAAAATCAGTAATTACACAAGCAACTACAGCTAAGTCAAATGTAGTTGCACATAATGAACGTCAATTTAAAACCAGAAATTATCGTAAGTTAGATGGTTGGATTTCTGATTTTGCAAATATATTAACTGATGCTATCAATGATGGTGCAAATGCGATCAATGATGGTGCAAATAAATTATGGGAATTTTTTATGGAATCCAAATAATTAAATTTTTCACTGTTTTTTATTTGGTTTTATCCATATCCCAGACTTCTGAAATTAATTCAAATTCTCTAATGAAATAGGTAAAGGTTTAGCATTGCTAAACCCCTACAAATTAAACCATTTACCTAAAAACCACCTACTGATTTTCCCCCAACCAAACCTCCAAATCATCAACATCATTAAAATCAAGCAATGCTTCCCCTAATTCCTCCACCTTTTCCAAAGACAACTGCTTAATCTGATCACTAATTTCAGCATTAATTGATCCAAAACGCTTGTTTAATTGTCTGATAACTAATGAATATTCTCCTTCAAACCTGGCCAACTCTCGATCCTGTTGATAAAGTGGTGCAAGTCTCATAATTACCTCTTGATCCTGTGGAGTTTGTCTAAGTTCTAAATGTCGTCTCAAGTTATAAAGCAATTCTAACGTTTTTCGCTTGAACTGTTGCTCTATTGGTAGAGATATCAATTCATCAATCGCTGTCGCTTGTACTTTACCCCTTCCTAAAATTCTTAACCACAAAGTTTCTGGGGTAGGTGGTAACTGATGAATAACAATAATCCCAGTACGGAAATATCTAGGGAATTTATAAACACCCGGTAAAGAATCTGCCGATGTATTAGCTCCAAAACCTGATAATATATCTGCTGATGCAGTGGGTGTAATTATCCATAATCTGGGTATTTTATCCTCTGATATTTTAATTTTCTTCTCATTACTTTCCTTTCTGACTACTCTTTGCACCTCCAATAATTTTAATACACAATCTCCAATTTGTTCTGGTGTCACAGGATTACGGTAGGGTTCAAAAATTGCCGGAGTATGTGCAAGTTCTCCCAGTAAACCTAAAAGTTGTAAATCTAGATTTTGTTCGGGAAATGGAGAAAAATAAACGTCTATTTCTCGTACTTCTGCGGAAACTTGATAAGGTGCTTTAATCTCTCCATAGTCTTTCAGGAGTTCTTCTAAATAATCCTTAGCAAATTGATCGTAAATAAATCTTGTCATTCCTCATATTCCTAAGCATTTTTATGATTGAATTGTTGAGAGAGCGATTATTAATTATCGTCAGATCCTTAAATAATCAGACATTATAAAATTACGTCAAGGGGCAAATTATTAATATCTAATGTACTCTACTGGCTAACATTCCTAATTTTTATTTGCTGCCCAAAGAATAGAAGTATCTTCATATTCTTGAAACATTTTATCAGCCGTAATAATTATCATGTCCTCCATTTGTGCCTGAGCTATTAACATTCGATCAAAAGGATCTCGATGATGCAAGGGTAAAATAGCTGTTCTGAGCGCGTGAGAAGTTGTAATTTCCAGATATTTAGCACCTAACCGTACCATGCGACTAGAAATATAACTATCTAGTGCTTCTGGTAATGGTAACTTGCCAATTGCTACTTTTATCCCCATTTCCCACACACTAGCTACAGAAAGCCATAATTCGTTATTTTCATCAGCTATTTGTGTAATAGCTTCTTCATTTAAACGCTCTGGTTCAGCAAACCACCATAACCAACACTGAGTATCCAATAATAATTTCACTCTTCATTACCCTCAAATGCTGCTAAAACATCATCAGGTAAGGGCGCATTAAAGTCTTCTGGTACTACAAAAAGTCCTTTATCTTGCCCTAAACTGTCTCGACGATTAGATGAGTCACTAAAAGGTACTAGCTTGGCCACAGGAACACCACGGTTAGAAATAATAATTTCCTCACCCAGTTCTACACGAGATAACAGACGTGAAAGATTGGTTTTAGCTTGATGGATATTTACAGTTTCCATAGATTTTTAGCTAAGTTTATAAACTTAGTTTACTACCTACTGAACCGGTTTAATATCTCTAGCTTTGTAGAACATTTCTAAACTCTGGCGATCGCCTACAAACCTCCAGTGCCAAGGTTCATAACTCACACCTTGGGGGTTATTTTTGGGAAATGACAATTCAAACCCAAACCGCGCTGCATTAGCCGTTAACCACTGATAGGCTTGGGTATTTTCAAAGTTTGTTTGTAGGTTGGTAGCTGGTACTCTGCCATCTCCTATATCCACTGCATAACCTGTATGATGTTCACTGTGGCCAGGGGGAGCGCTCACCGCTGCTCTTTCCGCAGGGGTTTGATTTCTTTGAGCGCCTAAGTTAAAAAATAATTCTTCCTGTTGTTGAACAGTCCTAAAACCAGAAATAGGTACTAATATTACTCCTGCACTTTTAGCAGCTTCTACCATTGCTTTAAATCTTTGGGCTGCTGCTGTTCTCATTTTAATTCTACCATCGGCTGTAATTGCTACCAGTTCTGATTCCGGTGCTTGGGGGTAGGCTAAATGTCCCAAAACAGCATCTTTGTTTGTGGTTGCTGTCTCATTGGGTGTGGGTGTGTTTGTTGCCGGTGCGTTTGGCATCTCAGCATTTTGTTTCGGTGCGGTAATAAAAAACAAAAAACCACTACCTACCGCTAAAAATATAAATCCCACTAACCCCCCAATAATTAGTACCAGGGGTTGTATCCGTAATTTTGAACCTGTATCAGTTGTATCCCGCAGTGCCTCTGGAATATCATCGTTAAATCCAGGGTATGAGTTTTGCGGTTTTTTAGAAAACCCTGACTTTTTCAATGTTGACTCCTGTTTATATAAAATTTCAAATGTTACAGTAATCTTTTAGTTAACAGCGGTTAATTAATAGTTAACAGTCAGTTTGAAAATACTTACCAATCAAGATTTTAAATTTCTGGTTTTTTAAGTAGCTTCAAATCTGCTGTTAATAATAAGACTTTTTCAAAACTGATGCAATTAGAACATATTAAAAATCAAGTGGGTACAACATCAAATTTAAGAATTTTTTTAGCAAAATTTAGCAAAAGATCAATCAAAATAGTTGTCATAATTCAATAACTATAACTATTATATTTTATAAATTCATAGTTTAAATAATCAGATTTTTGTTTTTATACATTAACCTCAAAAAGTTCATGGTTGATGGCTGATAGCTAATTACTAACAAATAGACATCTTATGACAACCTTATTTTTTTTGTAAAACCTTGATAAATCTATTAGAACTATACGCCAAATTAGTGGGGTTAGCCTTACTAGGAATTATCTTAGGACGCATTTTACCAAGTACATGGCCTACCCGTTTAGGTAAATTCCTTTTTTGGGTAGGAATACCGATTAGCATTGTTGCTTTTTTACGCAGAACTGACTTATCAGGACAGATTTGGGTAGCACCGGCGATCGCGTACTTGGCGATTTTCCTTGGAGCATTTTTAGCCTGGTTAGGTATCAAAGGTCAAGCCTATTTGACAAATTCTTTACCTCAATCATCCACCCAAGGTAGTTTAATTTTAGCAGCTATGGTAGGTAACACTGGTTATCTGGGTTTTCCTATCACATTGGCAATGGTAGGTAAAGAATATTTCGCCTGGGCTTTATTTTACGATTTATTGGGAACACTTTTCGGTGCTTATGGTTTAGGAGTCCTCATTGCTGCCAAATTTGGTAATCAAGGTCAAAATCAGTGGCAAATGGCTAAAGCTATTATAATTAATCCTGCCCTGTGGAGTTTCGGTTTTGGGTTAATCTTCCGCACAATCAGTATTCCCCACGTAGTGGAAGTTACCTTAGAAACCCTTGCTTGGTGTGTTTTAGCTGCATCTTTGGTATTAATGGGGATGCGACTATCAAGTTTAAGTTCTTGGTACAAAGTCAAACCAGCACTAAGTAGTGTAGTTATTAAAATGCTGGTAGTTCCTTTGATGTTAGGTAGCATTTTACCGCTATTTGGCGTGACTGGAGGGGCTGCACAGGTGGTAGTTTTACAAATGGCCATGCCTCCAGCCTTTGGTACACTGATTTTAGCGGAAACCTTTGATTTAGATCGTGATTTGGCCGTCACAGCTTTAGGTATCGGAGCTATGGTATTATTAGTTACCCTTCCTATTTGGTTGTCGCTGTTTTGAATCAGTTATCAGTTATCAGTTATCAGTTATCAGTTATCAGTTATCAGTTATCAGTTATCAGTTATCAGTTATCAGTTATCAGTTATCAGTTATCAGTT
>RDXV01000295.1 GCA_004292695.1 Nostocales cyanobacterium
GGGCAACCACACCCCGCATTTTGGGCAACCACACCCCGCATTTTGGGCAACCACACCCCGCATTTTGGGCAACCACACCCCGCATTTTGGGCAACCACAGGGGGTTTGCCCCTACGTTTTTGGGTGGGATGTTCCCAAAAGCTTTAACCTCCTATTCACAAATTCATCAAAAAATAAACACCAGCAAATGCAAATTACCCAAACTCTCCACACCGCTATTCTTGTTACCAACTTAGAACGCTCAGAACATTTCTATGGAACAATATTAGGACTGGCAAAAATTGACCGCACCCTCAAATATCCCGGTGCATGGTATCAACTCGGTAACTATCAAATACATTTAATAGTTTCCCCATTCGTCCCCACCGAAAACCAAAATGAAAAATGGGGACGTAACCCCCACATTGCATTTTCAGTAGTTGACTTAGAAGCAGCAAAAACAGAATTACAAGGTCATAATTACCCTTTCCAAGCCAGTGCTTCCGGTCGTCCTGCTATCTTCATCAAAGACCCAGATCATAATATTATTGAACTCAGTCAAATATGAAATAATAATAATCATCATTATCATAAAATATTAATAAAATATATCTCAAAATAGATGACGAAATTGAGACAGTTAATATACTTATTAAATAAGTGATATTACAACCAAAAAACATGACCCATCTATTCAAAAAAATCACCTGTACAGCACTAACTACAGTTACCCTGACTGTAGCCGCATCTGCTCATCTAAATTCACCTGTTATTGCCCAAAATAGAGGAAGTACAGCGGACATTCTTAACGCTCACAACAAATACCGTAAAGAAGTAGGTGTTCCTCCTTTAACATGGTCAAATACTCTAGCAAATAACGCTCAACAATGGGCAAATTATTTAGCTTCTCAAGGTGGCAATTTACAACATAGTCAAAATACTGGCCAAGGTGAAAACCTTTGGGCTGGAACTGCCGGATATTTCAGTTATACTCAAATGGTGGATAGTTGGGGAAGTGAAAAGCAATATTTTGTTAATGGCACTTTTCCCAATGTTAGTTCTACCGGTAACTGGTATGATGTTGGTCACTATACACAAATAATTTGGCGGAAAACTACTCAAGTTGGTTGTGGAATTGCTCGCGGTGGTGGTAATGATATTTTAGTCTGTCGTTATAGTCCTCCAGGTAACTATATGGGACAGAAAGTGTATTAATTTAGTCAATGTTTCTCAATGAAAATCATTGCTTACAGTTACACAGATCCTTTCTTAGAAACATCTCCCGATCAAAATATTTGGGGTTGGGAGATAGATAAATTTTATCAAGATTTGGGAAATAGATCACAATTACAACAATTAATAAAAGACTGTCAAAAACAACCCACAAATTATTTATTAATTCGTCGTTTGGAAGAATTAGGAGAAAATTTAGAACAGGTAAATAATAACCTCAACCAATTGGAAGCAATGGGAGTAATAGTCATTGCAACAGAACAACAATACACTTCTGAATCTGCAAAATTTCGCATTGAATTATTTAATTTACTCCAAGAAATTCAACGTCAACAACGCAGTAATCGCATTCGTCAAGGACACGCAAAAAATCGTTTAGAAGCAGCACCACCACCGGGTAAAGTTCCCTATGGATATCGTAGAAGTAAAGGAAAATATATAATTGATCGCAGTATTTCACCTATAGTTAAAGACTTTTTTGATAACTTTTTACTTTATGGTTCTTTGCGTGGTGCTGTGCGTTATTTAGGGAAAAAATACAATAAAAAAATCTCTGTCACTACCGGAAAAAGGTGGTTAACAAACCCTGTTTATCGTGGTGATACTGCTTATCAAAATGGAGAAATTATTGCGAATACTCATACAGGTATTATTTCCAGAGAAGAAGCAGCACAAATAGATAGAATTTTACGTCGTAATAGTCGTTTACCATCCCGCACGGCCAGCGCACCTCATTCTTTAGCTGGGTTAGTTTTTTGTCATCAATGTCAGTCAAGAATGATAGTTACTCGTGTTACTAAAAAATATCAAAATCAGGAATATTTATATTTAAGAAATCCCCAATGTCCGCAAAATCCTAAATGTCGTGCTATTGCTTATCAAGATATTTTAGAAAAAACCATTGAAATGATATGTCGAGATTTACCTTTAGCTATATCAGGTTTAAATTTTCCTCAATTAGATGCTATTAAAAATAGTTTAAATGAGAAAATTAGCAATCAACAAAAAATCATAGAACAATTACCAAATTTAATAGAAACTGGGGTTTTAGATCCAGAAACAGCAAAGTTAAGAGCTTATAAATTGCAGACAGAAATTTCCCAACTACAAGCAAAATTAGCTGTTTTACCTCCTGTTAATTTACTTTCTGTAGCTGAAGCTGTTTCTATTCCCCAGTTTTGGTTAGATTTAACCGAAGTAGAAAGACGGTTTTATTTAAGAGAATTTATTCGACAAATAAACATTATTCGTAATTGTAAAGACTGGAATTTACAATTAATGTTTATTTTTTAGTCATTAGTCATTAGTCATTAGTCATTAGTAAAATGTCAACTATTAACTGTCAACTATCAACTGTCAACTATTAACTGTCAACTATCAACTGTCAACTATCAACTGTCAACTATCAACTGTCAACTATCAACTGTCAACTATCAACTGTCAACTATCAACT
>RDXV01000296.1 GCA_004292695.1 Nostocales cyanobacterium
GAAATTACAACTTCTCCTAAAATTGAAACTCCTGTAAAATCGGAAGTTGAAAAAACACCAACTCCTGAAATTACAACTTCTCCTAAAATTGAAACTCCTATAAAATCGGAAGTTGAAAAAACACCAACTCCTGAAATTACAACTTCTCCTATAGATAAAGAAGAGGAAAAACCACAAAAAACAGGATTAAATAGATTAAGAGAATTAGGAGGATATTTTGATCGTAAATCTCTGAATCGTCCAGAAATTTTAACCGAGTAGTAAAATAATTTCATAGCGGGCATATTGCCCGCAATACATAAAAGTATTATAATTTATCTATGTGAGAATTGTTAGCTAAAATCTCCATAAAAGCCAAACTAGCTACAGAATTTCCAACTCTATCTAAAGCTGGATTATAACAGGCGATCGCCCCTTGATTTGGTACAATAGTAATCAATGTTCCACTAACACCTGATTTCATAGGTAAACCAATTTTTAGTGCATATTTATGAGAAACCTCATAAAGTCCACAATTTAACATCACAGAGTTCACAATTTGCTGATTTTGATAACTAACTTCATCATGTTTACAAGCTAAAATTTTACCTAGTTTACCCAAATCAGTTATATTCCCAGAAATACAACAAATTTGCTCATAGGTATCAATTGCTAAATCAATATTCTTAATATTTCCATGTTCATATAGATATCGTGCGATCGCCACATTAATCTCAGCACGACTATCACGAACAGAAGCTAACATTTCCTGATCTAAATATAAATTACTACCTGTGATTTTGTTCAACCATTGACAAAATAATTCAGTGCGATCATTTGCATTTTCACCAGGTAATTTATCGGCTATAGTTATAGCACCGCTATTAATCATGGGGTTGCGAGGATATCCATGATCAGCTATTAATTGTTCTAAGGAATTAAAAGCCATTAATGAAGGTTGAATACCTACCCATTTTAATACTTTTTCTGCGCTAAAATATTCTAGAAGATATAAAAAAGAAAACGGCTTAATAACACTCATTAAAGGAAATATACAAACATCATCACCTAAACTTATATTTTCGCATGAACAAAAGCAAATGTTAACAGCAAAACTATCAGGGTTAGCTTGAGATAAAAGAGGGATACGTTGAATAACTTTTCCTTTGGTTGTCTGGGTTTTAGCTTGCTGCATCCAAACAGATAAATTATCAATGTTTATATCCGTGAGTTTAATCACAATTTTTTAGTAAAGTTAATTAATACCAAAATCACATTTTTAATATATCATTGTTTATCATTAAAATCAACTATCAACTGTTAATTTTTACTCAAATGTATTACCGAACTAGAACACCGGAACTACCACAGAATCAACCTTGGTTAAATACTGAAAAACCATTAGCTTTAAAATCCTTAAAAGGAAGAATAGTTATTTTAGACTTTTGGACATATTGCTGTATTAATTGCTTACATATCTTACCAGATTTGAAATATTTAGAAAATAAATATCCAGATATTTTAACCATTATTGGTATACATTCTGGCAAATTTGATAATGAAAAAGAAATAGAAAATATTCGTCAAGCAATCTTACGTAATGAAATAGAACATCCAGTTTTAGTAGATAATAATTATCAAATTTGGGAAAATTACACAGTTAAAGCATGGCCAACTTTAATTATTATAGATCCTCAAGGTTATATAATTGGGAGATTTGCAGGTGAAGGTAATTTAGAAAAAATTGAAAATTTGATTATTAATACATTAAATCAACATCAAAATAATATCAAAATACAAAAATTAGAATTTACCTTAGAGAAACAAAATCAGGAAATTACACCATTATTATTTCCAGGTAAAGTATTAGCAACAACAGATGGTTTATTTATAGCTGACTCTGGACATCATCGGATAATTATGAGTAGCTTAGATGGGAATATTATAAATATGATTGGAACAGGTAGGAGAGGTTTAAAAGATGGTAATTTTCAAACCTGTGAATTTTCTGCACCCCAAGGAATGAGTTATGATCAAAAACATCAAATTCTTTATATTGCAGACACAGAAAATCATGCTATCAGAAAAGTGAATTTCCAAAATAAAACAGTAGAAACAATAGCAGGAAATGGTAAACAAAGTAAAATCATTTATCCGCACGGTGGTAAAAGTTTAGAAGTAGAATTAAATTCACCCTGGGATCTAGTTAAAGTTAGTAATTGGTTATTTATAACCATGTCTGGAAACCATCAAATTTGGCAAATGAATTTATTAACAAATACAATTCATACTTATGCTGGTAGTGGGGGAGAAGGTTGTGTAGATGGTAATTTTCAAGAATGTGCATTTGCTCAACCTAGCGGTATAGCTACAAATGGCAAAGAATTATTTATTGCTGACAGTGAAATCAGTTCAATTCGTAGTTTAGAAATATCAGAAAATGGCAACGTAAAAACAATTTGTGGTAGTGGTTTTCTATTTAGATTTGGTGATCAAGATGGTAAAGGTGAAAATGTGCTTTTACAGCATTGTTTAGATGTGGAATATTTTGACAATCATCTTTATATTGCGGATACATATAGCAATCCTATTTGATTTGTGAATAAATGGTATAATTATACTACTATGGTGAATACAGCTTACAAAGATGAAAAATTTTTTACTAGAACAACAAC
>RDXV01000003.1 GCA_004292695.1 Nostocales cyanobacterium
TCACTTTAGTTGTCCGCGACTACATTGTGGACAATCTTACCAATGCTTATGGTGCTTAATCTACATGAATTAGTTTTTTTGTCAATGCGTAACTCCTATAATAGTAGCTTCTCTTTGGGCTTTGGTACGGGCTTGGGTGAGAAGATGACTGTGGGCGATCGCCACCGATAGTTGTTCCACTACCATTTGCATCGCTTCTAGTTCATATTTTGATATTTCACGACGTTGGGAATGATGGGAAACTAATAAACCCCACAATTGATATTGATGAATAATTGGTGCAACTACGGAAGATTTTACCCCCATTGCTTTTAAATATTCTATGTGACAAGGGTCTACAGAACGATAATTTATATCTTCATAGATAGTTTCCCCGGTTTTCAAGTCAATTACAGGACTTTGGCCGATTTTCCCCTCATCCACATTCACCACTGAACGCACCCGTGATTTAATAAACATTTCTCGTGCATGGGGTGGTATGTCATCAGCGGGAAAGTTTAAACCCAATAATGAAGGTAGACGATCTTCATGTATAGCTTCAGCAATTACTTGTCCACTACCATCATCATGAAATTGATAAATCATCACTCTGTCAGTTCCCAACAAAAAACGAACTTCTGTGGTGGCGGTACTAATAATTTCGTCTAATTCTAGAGATTGCCTAATACTTTTGGTAATCTGACGTAGTAAAGATTCTTGTGTTGTGCCTTTTTCCAGGTCTAAAGGAGGGGTATATTTCATTTTTTTATACAATTAACTATTATTTTACTACAGTCTCTTATTATTATTATTAATAATATTTAAAGATTTATCTCAAAGCTTTGTCTTCAGTAAGACTACGGCTAATCATCTGATGTAGTAATTATTAATTCTCCTGTAATTTTCCAGGAATTTCCCAGTAATTTTCCTCATAGCTACAGTTATGAAGATATTTTTTATTTCCCGATCAGTAAAAATCCCCGAATTTTGGAATAAGTCGAGGATATTTTAGGTAAAACTCTGATTTTTGGTGATGATGTTGACTGCCAAAATTACACTTCAGCCAAATTTTCCTGTTCTCGTTCGACAAAAGTTTGTACACGCTGACGATAACTCCGCAAACTATCATCAGCCCAATCACGATCACTACTATTAGCAAAGAGATGTACTAAAGGTTCACTAGCATCAGGTAAAACCAACACCCAATTATCATCATAGGGTTGGCAAATTTTCACCCCATCAATTAATTCCAAATTTTGGGCGGGGTGAGTTTCCACTAAATAACGCATTAACGCACCCTTAGCTGTCCAAGGACAACGAACAGTATAACTTTTATGAATCACACGTGGTAATTCAGCCCGGACAGTGGTTAGCGATCGCTCTTGAATAGTCAGCATTTCAATTAACTTAGCAATGCAAAACATGGAATCAAACCCCGGATGTAGATGGGGGAAAATAAACCCAGTTTCTCCACTACCACCTAAAACCACGTTCGGATTTTTCTGACAAGTTTCCATTAAAGCTGTCGGGTTAGCTTTAGTTCTAATTACCCTGCCATCATGACGGCGGGCTACCTGTTCCACTGCACTGGAAGCATGAACGGGAACAACCACCGAACCTCTAGGATTAGAGGTTAACATCATTTCTGCCATCAAAGCCGTTAGCATTTCCCCCCTAATTGGGTAGCCAGACTCATCCACTAAAATTAACTGTTCCCCATTGGCGGATACTTGCACACCAAAGTTAGCTTTCACCGCTTCCACTACATGACCTAACTGAGTGAGTAAAGCCTCTCTCGTAGTATTATTCATGGAGGCTTTGTTAACACTGGCATTTAAAACCACTGCATCAGCCCCAAATTTATCTAACATCTGCGGTAAAACTGCCCCGGACACTGCATATACATAATCAATCACCACCTTAGCCCGACTATTACGCAAAGTCTCTACATTCAATAAATTTTCAAAAGCCTTACAATAACGATCAATCATTTGCGTAGGGTAGACAACATCACCAATTTCATGACTTTGCGCTCTCCGCATATCTTCTTTAAAATATGCTCCTTCTATTTTCTTTTCTTGAGCTTTGGTAATGTTAATACCTTTATTGTCCATGAATTCAATCAAAATATAATCAGCCCGATCTGGATGTACTCGGACATGAATACCCCCCGCTACCCCCAAGGTGGGAATGACGGTTCTGGTGATGGGAATGGCTGTAGAGTCAAGATTTTGAACGTCCACACCTACGGACATTAACCCAGCAATTAAGGATCTAGTGACCATTCGTGAGACATTGCGTTGATCACGGGAAACGCTGACTTGAGAACCGGGTTTTAATGTTGAACCATAGGCCGCACCTAATTTGACTGCAAATTCTGGACTGATATCAATATTGGCTAACCCCTGTACCCCCCGTTGACCAAATAAGTTTCTTTGGGCGGTGTTTCCCCAAATTAAATTAATGTTTAAAACTGCTCCTGATTCTATTTTTTTACTAGGCCAAACTCTGACACTGGGGCTAATTTGCGCCTCTTCTCCCACTGTGGATAATGAACCAACAACGGCCGCTTCTAAAACATGAGCGCGACGATCTACTCTTGTCCCACGAGAAATTACACAAGCTGATAATTCGGCTTCATCACCAATTATTGCCCCATTCCAAACTATGGGACGTTTTAAGTTTGCGTCTGCGCCAATGGTGACGTTATCACCGATAATTGTCCCGTCTTCTATGTGTACTCTCGCCCCAATGCGGCAGTTATCTCCAATAATAGCTGGTGTATGAATTTTGGCACTTGGATCAATGTATGTATTTTTTCCTATCCATATTCCTGGGGAAACTTCTGGATATGCACATTCTAGTTTGACTTTTTTTGCTAAAGCGTCATATTGTGCTTCTCGGTAAGCATCTAAGTGACCCACATCACACCAGTATCCTTGGGCAACATAACCATATATGGGTTCATTTCTGGCTAGGAGTAAGGGAAATAAATCTTTGGAAAAGTCAGATTCTGTATTTTCTGGTAAATAGTGTAAAACTTCTGGTTCTAAAATATATGTTCCTGTATTCACGGTGTCGGAAAAAATTTCACTGGTAGCAGGTTTTTCTAAAAATCTTTTGATATGTCCATCTTCGTCTGTAATTACTACCCCAAATTCTATGGGGTTGGGAACACGGGTTAATATTAAAGTTGCTTTTGATTTTTTTTGTTTATGAAATTCAATGGCCGCTGTTAGATCAAAGTCTGTGACACTATCACCGCTAATTACTAAAAAGGTTTCATCTAAAAGTTCAGCAATGTTTTTGACACAACCCGCTGTTCCTAATGGTTGATCTTCTTCAATAGCGTAAGTCATCTGTACGCCAAAATCACTCCCATCTTGAAAATAATCTCGCAGTACATCTGGTAAATAATGTAATGTGGCAATTACTTCTGTAATGTCATGTTCTCTGAGAAGATTAATAATATGTTCCGCTATGGGTCGGTTTAAGATGGGTACCATCGGTTTTGGTAGATCGCAAGTTAAAGGACGTAATCTTGTCCCTGAACCACCTGCCATTAATACTGCACGCATAAATCCTCCTATTTGCAGCCATAGCTACTTTTAGATTAGTCATAAAATTTGATTCTTCTTGTTTTAGTTTCATATAAATTTTGACCTTTGAGAAACTTCCACAGGAAATATCTATAGCCATTAAGTAATTTTACTTACTTGACTGGGGATTTTTTGATTATGTTCATGGGTTTAAGTGTCATCATATTTTATAGTTGCATAGGACTTGCAATCAAGGAATAGTTTTTGTTAAAAGTTAATTCATATTAAAAACAAACTTTAGCGGCTAGGCATTAGTGGGAGGGTTTTGACTTAATTTGATTGTAATTTCTGACTTTTATTTTTCCTGCTGTGACTATTGATATTTTGTCATTAATGGGACTAAATATGTTACAACTAGAGAATAACTGAATTCTGAAGTTATTTTATTTTCTGATCAGTTATATCACTTATGATTTGCTGTCAATCCCTTTTAACTAATGTGTTTTTAATTACTTACTTATTTTAATCACACTTAATTTTAACTAAAATTGTCTGCATTTTACCAAGGGAGTTAATACCGATGCCAGTAATAATTATTTGTTTAACGGTAGGTTATGTCGTTGGTGCTTGGAAGTTCTGGACTGGTTTTAGCAAAACTCATTTTAAACAAAGTTTGCCTAATCGAATTGGTTTTAGTTTACTATGGCCAGTTTTGTTTATTGCTAATTCATCCTATCGTCGTAATTTTAGAAGGGCGCTTAGAGAATAATTCGTAATCTTTCCTATGGCTACGCCACGCAAGCTATCGGAAACGCTGCGCGAACGTAATTCGTAATTTATCATCAATGACAAATTATGAATTACTGTTAATTAAAATACCTGAATCCACTCTTTGATAGTATACTCTGTCCAAATACCGTTTTGCCAGTATGGATCAGCTTCTACTAACTGACGAACGGTATTTTCGTCTTCTGCTTCGTAAATTCCAAAAACTTTGGTAACGTCTTTGGTTGGACCCAAAGTAATTAAAATTCCTGCTTCTTTTTGTTTTGTGAGTCCTTCTAAGTGTGCTTGACGGTGGGGTTCACGTTTGGTTAGCACGTCTTCACAGTAACTCCCCCACATTACATATTTTGGCATGGTGTTGTTATTTTTATGATTTGTTAAAGGTTTATTGTATATGTATTAGGAATTGTAGTCAATTATGATTAGGAGGAGTTCGGTATAATTTATATTATTAGTCTCTCCTGTATAACTAGAAAATATAGGTTAAAAATTTTATGATACCGATGATTTCTTTGTTATTTGGTGTTATGGGTCTTGCTATTGGTGCTTTTGCTGCGGGAGGTAAGAATAGACAAGCAGCTAAACATTACAAAAAAATTACTAATGAATTAAGTGATAAATATACCAATCTAGAAAATCAATTACAATAAAAAGGAAGTAATACCTGGAATGCCTACCGATGCTCAACTTAAAAGTTTGTACCGTGTCACTCATCAACTAACATATTTTATGCTTCAACCCATACATCTAATCTGTATTGATAACAGAAACAAAAACATTTATATTTTAGCTGGATACGATGAAGAAATAGAATTTCAAATTTTACCAAATGGAGATTTATTAGATGAGCCTAACTAACTATAATGCCATGTCTGATGCGGAATTAAAGCAATATTTCCTCAAACATCGTGGAGATAAAATTGCTTTTCAAACATATTTAGACCGAATCAATCAGCGTCCTCAGAGAATTATTGCTGGTTTCAATGATCCTGATTTTGATGAAAAAGTACAAGCAGCTATTCGTGAAAAGATAGAAAGAAATCGTCCAAATATGCAATAGGAATATTCTACTATTGCCAAAAAATTAGATTAAAATATTAACATTGCCTCAGTATTTCAGGAGAAAAATATCATGTCTTTAACCATTAAAGAACTAGAAGAAATACAGTTAGCATATCCAGATTATCGTACAGAATTAGTAGATGGGAGCATCATTATTATGAGTCCTTCAGGTTATGAACCAGAAGAAGTAGGTACAGAGTTTGCATCTTTGTTAAGAAACTGGGTTAGACCTCGTAAATTAGGCCGTGTAGTGGGTTCTAGTGCGGGTTTTAAATTACCAAATTCTGATTTACGAGCGCCGGATGTTTCCTTTGTGCGTGCGGAAAGATTGAAAATATCAACAGAAGATTATGCGGAATTAGTTCCTGACTTGGTGGTGGAAGTAAAATCTAAAACTGATTCTATAGATAAACTGAGAGAGAAGATTCAAGAATTTATGAGTTTAGGTTCACAGGTGGGAATTTTAATTAATCCTAAAACTAGAATTTTAGAAGTTTCTCAAAATGGGGAAACAGTGATTTTTAAAGATGGTGATATTTTAACACTTCCTGATTTATTACCTGGTTTTGAGGTGGTAATTTCGGAAATTTGGCCGCCAGTTTTTGAGTAGTTTTGATAATGGAAGGATAACCATTACCTAAACTCGACTACCAAAAATTATGACAAAGCTGCTTTAGAATCAGTATTCTTGACGTGAATACAGAAATTATGACAACTTGTGCAGTAGTCAAAGTTTCAGAAGTTCGTGAGTAATCTGGTTTTTCTCAGAATCAATCTTAATACACTCTCCTCCTCAGCAATAATATCCGCAACCACTTCCATTCCTGGTTGCAGAGGATATTGTTGTAAATCTTTTTGCAAGAATAGCTTTTCTGGTTCAATTGTCACCTCATAATAACCTGCTGCTGTGATATTATCTTGAGGTAAAATTGCATCTGCGGTAATAGACCTAACAGCACCTGTTAAAATACCATAATCTGGATAAGGATAGGTAGAAAATCGCATTTTTACCTTTCCTTTTTGGCAGTTTACCACTTCTTGAGCATCACAAACAAAAACTTTACTAATATCAGCAGCAGCAACCCGCGCTTTAATTACTAATGGGGTATGACTCGGAGCAATTTGGGCGATCGCACTACCAGAATTTACTACTTGTCCAGGATTTCGCAAATCTAATTTTAAAATATTACCTGTTGCCGTTGCACGAATTACAGTTTTTTGGATTTGTGTTAAAACTTGTTTGAGTTCTTTTTGGGTATTATTTATCTGATCTTGAATTTCTATTTGACGTTGAACTAAACTTTCTTTCTCCTGCTGTAACCGAGCTAAATTAGTTTTACCATTAGCACGTTCAGTAGCTACTTTTTCTTCAGCAATAGAAATTACTGCATTACTAGGATTTAAAAATGCAGCAGACTTTTGACTTCTAGCAATAGCAGATGTTACAGCTTCCTGTTTTTGCTGAACCACTTTTTTTTGACTTGCTAATATAGCTTTTTGAGATTCTACAACCTGTGCTTGTTGTGTTGCTGCTAGTTGTACTTCTTCTAATTGATTTTGAGAAATTGAACCAGATTTGGCTATATCTTCATAGCGTAATCGTTTAACTATTGCAGATTTTAGTCCCGCTTCTGCACTTTCTAAATTAGCCTGAATTGACTGCAATACAGATTTTTCTTTGAGTAGTTCATTTTGGGCAATTTTGATATTAGCTTTTGCTTCTTCCCATTCACTACTAACAGCTATTTTATTATCTTGATAATCTCTTTGTGTACGCTCAAGTTCAGCTAAAGCAGATATAACAAGGCGTTGATGTCTTTCTGTTTCTGTATTTATTTGCCTATCTAAAGCCTGAATTTGAGCTTCTAATTGCTCCATTTGTAATTGAGATTTTTGCATATTTACTTGCAGTTGTTGTTTTTGGTTTTGTAATTGGGTATCATCAATTATTGCTAGAACATCCCCTTTTTTGACTATTTGATTTTCTTGAACAGAGATTTTTTTAACAGTTCCTTCTATGGCAGGTTGCACTATCCGCACTTCACCTATGGGACGTACAATAGCAGATGCTTTTACAGTTTGCTGATATTTAGTAAAGGCTGAAATAGTTACAGCCGCACCAACAACACCTACTAAAAATAGTCCTCCTAATCTTGTAAAAATACTGATATTAGGTAAGTATTCATCGGATTTTGCTGTTGGTAAAAAAGTGGGAATTGTTTGATTCATTTGTAATATATAAGGGATGTTTTATTTTACGCATAAATGCAGAAAAAATAAATTATTAACTAATTTTAATTATTGGTAACACTTACTTTAATTCAGGATATTCAACTATTTTTATATCACTACCAATTTACAGAAATAGTGATTAGTTGTAAATCAAATCTCCAATTCTGGAAAATGGTATAACCTATTGCTCCTATAGTTGACAAAAAAGTTGAATACCCTGAAATATCCCTAATTAGATACTGATTTCTTCAAAACCAATGGGTTTTTTACAAGACCAAATAGGTGTGTGGAAAGGGTCTCCACAGGTTGTACAACCACCGGAAACAGAAGACATATCTTCATCATCGAGTTCCACTAAACCGGCGGGGTTTACAGGTAATTGTTCCCGTTGTTCCGCACTCAAACTATGACGATATTCCTCGTCTTTCCAAGCACGAACGATATCTACATTAGACATATTTACCTCACTAAAAAACTCTACATCTTAACTAGGAAATAGTTAATATTTCCCACAAGTTGCATTGGTTAAAGTATGATTGTTGACTTTGTGAGCAACTTTAAAATAATAATCATTCTCATTTTAAAAGTCAAGTGTTAAACCGTATAATTTCGTAATCGTGAAATTCCTCTGTTTTTGTGACTCTAAGGAATTAAAAAGTCTAAATGCTCACCTGGAATATCCAGTAATTCTGCTGGAGTACCTTGTAATTTTAATTTCCCAGCATCTAACAATACAATCCAATCTGCGCGTTTAATAACTCTTGGACGATGACTAATTAAAACAGTCGTTTTTCCCTGACGATAAGTGAGTAATTTATCTAAAACTAAACTTTCACTCACAGGGTCTAAACCGGCGGTAGATTCATCTAAAATCAAGATGGGAGGATTAGTAACAATACCTCTAGCTATAGCTAATCTTTGTTTTTGTCCACCGGAAAGATTTGCACCAAATTCACCTAAAATAGTTTGATATTTTTCTGGTAATTTACTAATAAAAGTATCCGCATCTGCAACTTGACAAGCGGTGACTATTTGCTCAAAAGTAACTTGAGGACAACCAAGAGATAGGTTATCTAAAATAGAACGACTCCAAAAATGTGCATCTTGAGGAACTAAAACTATTTGTTGACGTAAGCAACTAGGATCAATATCTGATAAATTGTAGTGATGAATGCGAATATTCCCAGACTGAGGATAATATAAACTCGCAATTAATTTTGCTAAGGTACTTTTACCACATCCAGATTTACCAATAACTGCAATTACTTTTCCACAGGGTAAAGTCAGGGAGAAATCCTTTAATAAATCAACTCTTCCAGGATGATGAAAATTGATATCTGTACAAATAATATCCGCATTTTCAGGAATATTCACAAAGGGTTTTTGTGTAAATTGTGAAAATTCAGGAGTTGAATTAATGACTTCATTTAATCTTTCCGTTGCAGCTTGAGCGCGGGTAAATTCTGTCAAGAACCGAACACAGGTATTAACGAAATTGAGAATATTTGTATTTAAACTATTAAAAGCTAATAATTGACCTATGGAAATTTCCCGATTAATGACTAAAATACTACCATACCAAAGCAGAATAATTCCCCCAGCAGTGGATACCCAACTAGAAAAAATGGTATTTGTTAAAACAATTTGCACAGTGCGAAACATTAAATTTGATTGTCTTCCATAACGAGCTTGAAATTCTGGCCATAACTCTGGTGCAGCGTTGGTAGTTTTGACAACTAATGCACCTTTAAAGGTTTCTACTAACACACCTTGATTTTCAGCAACTACACCTAAAACTGTGCGGATTTTTTGCTGTAAATTGGGAAAAGATACGATGGTAGAAATGGTCATTAACACTGCAATAAATATTGATGCTAAAGTCAGTTGGGGACTATAAAATAACATCAAAATTAAGGATGTAAGAGCAATTAATAACTGACTGGGTAAAGTTATTCCTACTTGAGAAACCAATTGATTAATAGTCTGAATATCTCTTAATCTACTGACTACTTCACCACTGCGACGAGATTCATAATAAGATAATGGTAAACGTAAAATATTACTGGTAAATTCCCAAACTAAATCTAATTCTAAACGATGAGCAAAATGAGAGACTAAATTACCTTGTACCCATTGTAAACAACTACTAATTAAACTCATGGTTAATATTCCCAGAGCAATACCTGTTAATAATTGGGTGTCTCCACGTATTAAAACATCATCAGTGAGAATTTGAATTAAAAATGGTGATAATAGGGAAAGTAAACCAACAACAAAATTTATTAGTAAAGCTTCTGTGAGAACAAAGCGATAGTTAAAAAGACGTTGGATGAGTTGTTTAAAACCTCCTACCAATTCTCTATCATCTGGTTGTGCTAAAAAATCTGGACGGGGTTCTAATAGCAACATGACGCTATTTTTCCAACCAGTTAATAAAGCTTCTTTGGTTAAATATCTAATTCCTACTAAGGGGTCTGCAATGATATATTTTTGCTGTTTCTTTCCATATAATACTGTCCAATGATTCCCTTTCCAGTGAATAATTGCTGGGAGGGGAATTTGTTGTTTATCTACTAATTCTAAAGCAGCTTTTACACCACGTGCATTAAATCCTAATACCTGCGCTCCTTGTTTTAGATTTAGTAATGTTGTTCCTAGTTGTCCTGTTCCTGTAGCTGCACGTATCCTGTTAATTGTGAATATTTGTCCATAATATTTAGATATGGTTGCTAAACAAGCAGGACCACAATCTTCTTCGTTATGTTGTAGGACTATTGGGTATTTCATTAGCTCAAGTAAAGACAAAAAACGTAAAGATTTAGATAAATATTAATCTAATAATTCAGGATACAGAATACAGGATTGAGAATTAATTATAGTTTTCGAGTTATTCTTGACAATTGATTTGAAAACATACTTGTATAGCTCATTTCTACAAACAAATATTCTGACTCCTGACTCCTGACTCCTGAATTCTAAAATAATATTTTGGGTGGTTCAAGTAGGAGGATGGAGGGTATTTTTTCGGGGTAAGCTAAACGTAATAGTCCGTAACCAATACCAGCTAAACCTGTCATTAATCCTGGGGTTTCTATACCTAATGGTACACCACAAAGGGGGTTATTTGTTTGCAGATCATTTAAAATTTGGGAGGCGATTTTTGCGGTTTCTCTTTCTAGTTCTGGGTAATCTAATTTGGTTTTTGCTGTTATTAATAAGTCAATGTTTCCTAAGTCTCCATGACAAAGACAATGGTTATTTCCAAATCCTTGTTTGATGGTGGTTGCAATGGCAGTTTCGGTTTCTTTATACATTAATTGATTTAGTATATCTACGGGAATGTCTAACCTTCCTAACCCAATTCCAGGCGCTCCACTACACCATGCTGTCATGCAACTATTTTTGACATTAGTTTGCCGTAAATCTAACCAGTTATTCTCTTGGGGTTCAAAATGGCTGCGTTCATAGTTGATAGCTTGTATAGCTGCGGTCTCAAATTCATGATTTCCGGTAATTACAGCTAGTTTAGAGAGCGCCCAAGCAAAACCAGCCGCCCCATGTGCAAAGCCGGTTAATGGTTGGTTTTCTCCTGCTGGTGATTGCCAACCGATACCAGTATTTTGGTTTTGTGCTTGGGTAAGAAGATGTTGACCACATTGTATAGCAATATCCAAAATATATTGATTTGGGAAAATGTTGTAAAAGCTCAATAAGCTACCAATACAACCAGCAGCACCCGCAATTATATCTAATTGTTGATCTTGTTCTATTAAGGGTGAAAGTTCTTCTACTAAAATGTAAGCGTCGGCAATTAAATCTGGTTCTCTCCATAAAATTCCTAAATGGGTAAAGGTGTAAATTATTCCTCCCCAACCACTAAAAGCACCTATAAATTTGATTGAGGTTGTTGTTAGTTTGTGTTTTAAAGTTTTAATTGCTGCTTTGGCTAAATTTGTGTAAGTTGGATTTTGGGTGATTTGTCCTATATAAGCTAAAAATAATGCTATTCCAGGAATACCTGCGTATAGGTCTGTACCTAGAGGTGCTAATGTCCATTGATGACTGGGGGTAAGAGTTAAACCCATCCAGTTAATAAATTCACTATTTTGATAGGATAGTATTTGTAGTCTGTTAGCAATTTTACAGGCTGTTGCTAATAATTCACTCTGTAAATTTTGGTTTTCAACTTTGTTTATATTAGTTTTTTGCCCTAATTTAATTTTATGAATATCAGCATTAGCACTTATTTGTAATGTCGCTAAGGATGTTTTTATAAACCATGTTTGTTTTTCTAAGTCTTCTTGATTCAGTTTAGTTAGACGCTGATGTACTAATTCTATTCCTGATTGATGAAAAAATTTAGGGATGTGTAATTTTGTGTTTTGATGGAATAAGTCGCGGGAATGGGGATAGGTTGTAAACAGGGGAATATCACTTTTCCATAGTGCTTTCTGTTCTGCGGTGATAATTTGACTGAGTTGCGGACGTTGTTTTGCTTCTATCCAAAGTTTATCAAATAGGCAATCGCGTTCTAAGGCATCTCTCAAAAAATCAGGATGATAACTTTCCCGCAATAATAAAGCATATACTCTACTGGGTCGCATCACTACTCTTACTTTGTCTTCTGCAAATTGCGTTAAAATTTCTCTCAATTCTTGCTGATGTTCTAATATAATCTCATAAATTCTTTTAAATCCATCAATTACAAACTCTGTATATTCCCAAACATTGATTTCCTGTTGATTTAATTTAGGTCTATTTTGACTACCCACCATTACAGTCTGTTGACGTTCTATCTTCATGGTGTCTGTCCCTACCTGTGATAGTTTTGGGACTTTATCCGGTGCTAACTGTCCTCCAGCACCTCCTAAACCACTCATGTCAATTCCGGCAGCTTGCGTATTTCCCCAGACTATTTGCGGTAACAAACCAACGCGCAATACTGAATCTGCGATCATCTCCCGATCTAAATTATCTGCTGCTGTGGTTTGAGAATCACTATGAGGATGAAATAAAGATTCTAAATCTATTAATATCGGATGTTCTCCTGCTGCAATCAAGTTTTCAAAGTGAAAGTCTGTGGCTTCTAAGATGTACAATAATCCTAGATAACCCCCTTGACGCTGGTAAAATCTGTTAATTTCTTCTTGGTAAAAACAAGGATGAGAACTGACAAATTCTACCCAACCGTAATTATGAAGATTGAGAATATTTAAAGTCTGAAAATTTGGTTTAAAGCCTTTTGCATTTAACCATGACAGCAGTTCTTGAAAATGCTCATCTACTGCTAAGGATCTGGGTTTATAAACTAACTGCCAACCGCTAGAAAATTGAAGTATAATAACTGACTTACCGTTATTATGGCTGTCACCTTCTCCCCGCTTGACTTTGATGAGTTTTCCAGGGTTTACAGGTGGTTGAAATTGGTAACAAATTTTTTCCCAATCTTGATGAAGATGCTGAATAAATTCTAAGCTATTTTCTACCCAGCGATTAATTGTTTCTAAGACTTGTCTAGCTAAAACTGGGTATTCTTCCCATAATGCTAGTTGTACTTGGGGATTTTGTAACCGTTGTATAAAACTACTAAACCGCTCTTGGGAATTTTCCCCGGTTAATACACCTTGCAATCTGGCTACATTCAGTTCTAATATTAAGGTAGAGTTGAGCATTAACAGTAGATTTTCTGGTAATCCCTCTAATAAAACATCCTGAATATCCCGTAAATTATCAGGCAGATTTTGTATATTATATATCTTATTTAATCCTGTTTTTAATTTAATCATACCTTGAGCAAGGAAAGGTGCGATCGCATTCAAAAACCCAAAACAAGGATGTGTAGATAAACTAGAACCAGATAACAGCGTTGCAATATCTTGATCATCTAAATTTTTGTAAGCCTGATCAATTTCTTTTACCCACGTCAAGGATACAGGTGCTACAGTTTGTCCTAAAATTCTGCAAAACTGCTCTTCACTAATTCCCTCAGTAGCTAGTTTTTGAGCAAATAAGTCTGTACTCTTCCAAATTGAATCTGATTTCCACCGTCTTAATCTTTTTAACCCCAATTCAGTATCATACACCACTTCCTCAGAAACACCCGCAATTCGTTCCTGTAACAACATAGCGCGAAACCAAGCAGAATCTTGACTGTTAACTTTTTTCATCTTTTTACTCACTCGGTGTTTACACTATTGCTCTGACTATGATAATAATTATCATTATCGTGATACTTGTGTAAAGCAAATCCAAATTAGGGTGTATCGGTGAGGAAGTGATGTTAAAAGTTTTATCAGGTTTACTCTTAGCAACCCCGGTAGTTTTTATATCTCCGGTAGCGTGGGGGAGTGAAATAGAAGAAAATAATGATGTAGCACAAGTCAACTCTGTATCTCAGTTATCTGATGTACAACCCACAGACTGGGCTTTTAGTGCGTTACAATCTTTAGTAGAAAGGTATGGTTGTGTAGCAGGGTATCCCAACGGTACATACCGAGGAAACCGCGCTATGACTCGTTATGAATTTGCTGCTGGTTTAAATGCTTGTTTAGATAGAGTAAATGAGCTAATAGCCACAGCTACAGTAGATGCATTTCAAAAAGAAGATTTAGCCACTTTACAACGGCTACAAGAAGAATTTAACGCCGAATTAGCAACTTTACGCGGGCGGGTGGATGCTGTAGAAAACCGCACCGAAATGTTAGAAAGTCAACAATTTTCCACCACAACAAAACTTTCCGGTGAAGCGATATTTGCGGTGACAGATGTATTGAGTGGAGATAGTGATCCTTTTGGGGTGGATGTACCGCGCAACAGCACTATTTTTGCTAACAGAGTGCGGCTGAATTTAATCAGTAGTTTTACAGGACAAGATGAGCTAAAAATTAGACTCCAAGCTGGTAGCACACCACACCCACAAAGGGCGGGGGGTTTTCGCTATGGTGCAGATCCAATTTTAGCCCAGTTCAACAGTAGACAAACAACACCAGAAGGTTCACAAACCTTTAACCACGAGTTTCCAGATCAAGCAGGTAGTGTAGAAATAGGTACGGTTAGTTATAAATTTCCTGTTGGTAAAAAATTACGAGCAACTGTATTTGCCAACAGGGGAGAACACGTAGATTATTTACCCAATGTATTTAGTACCTTTAATGATGAAGATGGCGGTTCTGGTTCACTTTCCACCTTTGCCCAATATAGCCCAATTTATCGGATTGTTTCCCAAGGTGCGGGTTTAGGGTTGAATTATGAGTTGAGTTCGGGGATTAACTTAACTTTAGGTTATTTAGCTCCCAATGCCGAAAGTCCAGAAAATTTAACTCCTGATAGCGGTAATGGAACGACAGCAGGAGGTTTATTTGGTGGTCGCTACTCAGCTTTGGCACAATTAAGTATTAAACCTAGTAGAAATTTAGCTTTTGGCTTAACTTATGTCAACGGTTATACAGCAGGAACACCCACTTTCCTCAATGATGTGGGAACAATTTCCGCAAATTCACCGAGTTTAATTTCCGATAATTCCCGTAGAGAAATTAACGCTTATGGTGTAGCTGGTTTGTGGGAAGTTTCGCCGAAATTTACCGTTAATGGTTGGTTTATGTATGCTAACCAACAAGGTAGATCCGCAGGAACAAATAATGAGAGTGCAGATGTTTATAGTTATGCGATCGCTCTAGGTTTTCCTGATTTGGGTAAAGAAGGTAATTTAGGAGGTATTGTAGTAGGTGTTCCTCCTTATGCTACTCGTTCTGGTATCGCTTCACCTGCTTTTAGAGCATTTTTCGGTGGTGGAACTGACTTAATTAGCACTATTCCTAATAGTGCTACACCGTTGCATTTGGAAGCTTTTTATAAGTACAAATTAAATGATCATATTTCCATTACCCCTGGTGTAATTTGGCTAGTTGCTCCCAACCAAACCAGTAATAATCCTGATGTAGTTATTGGTACTGTGCGGACTACTTTCACCTTTTAAGAGAAAATTGGCGTTGAATAAATTAATATCAAAACCGCGACTGCGGCCTTGCGCTACACCCACCGCAGATCGTTTTTTTAAATTTTTAATTGGTTATTTATTTTTTCGTGGAGGCAGGGAACAGGGAATAAAATGGTGTGTACTTCATTAGACTGGGAAACGCTGTAACGGAAATTGGCAATTAGTAAATAATATCCAAATATTACCAATTACCAATTAACCAATTACCGATTACCAAATTTTAACTTCTCAAACTCACACCAAATTTTTCTACTAATGCTTCCCGGACTTTATTATGCACCGGTTCAACATCGTTATCTGTGAGAGTGCGATCGCCAGCACGATAAACTAAACGAAAAGCTAAACTTCTCTGTCCTGTGGGTACATTTTCACCGCGATATTCGTCAAAAACTTCTACAGATTCTAACAAACCTTTACCAGTTTTAGTAATCACTTTTTCGATTTCAGAAACTGTTAAATTCACAGGTGCAAAGAAAGCAATATCTCGATCACTAGCGGGATAGGTAGAATACGCTTTAAATTTAGGGATAATTAAATCATCATTATCCAACGCATTTAACAAAGTATCCAAACTAATTTGGAATACATAAACCGCATCGGGTAAATCTTTTTCTTTTCTTAATTGCGGATGAACTTGACCAAAACTTCCGAGTCTATTACCACCCAACCATAGGGAAGCAGTTCTTCCGGGATGTAAACGCGGATCTCTATTTTCTGGTTGAAATTCTATCTGTAAACCAAACTTACCAAAGACATTTTCTAATATACCTTTAGCTTCAAACCATGTCATGGGTTGTTCTTTTCCACCCCTTGACCATTTACCAACACTAGCATCACCACCCATGATACCAGCTAACATTTCCGCTTCTTCTAAACCTTCTTCTTCTTGCCAGAAAATGCGCCCAATTTCAAAACCGTTTAATGCACCATTTCCCTGTTCTAGATTATATTGAAAAGCATCAATTAATCCAGAGATTAAATCAGTTCTTAAAGCTGAATATTCTGCCAATAATGGGTTACTTAAAACAATTTGTCTGTCTTCACCTGGTTTAACTAAAGAATATTGCATTAATTCTGTTAAACCTTCAGCACGCAGATATGATCTAATTTTTCTCAGCAGTTCTTGATCTAAAGGTAAATAACCAGGTTCGGTTTTTTCTGGTAAAGTATCCACGAAGTTATCATAACCATAAAGACGGGCAATTTCTTCAATTAAATCTATTTCCCGTTCTAAATCTCGGTAACGATAAGGTGGTACTTTAACTGTCCAAGTCCGGTTATTATGATCAGTTAATTCACATCCTAAAGCAGAAAGAATTCTCTCTACATCTGCTGCTTGTAATTCTCCTGTTTCTACTCCTAAATCTACGGGACCTAAGAAGTCGTTAATTCTATCTAATCTGAGTAAAATTGAATGTGTCCAGGTAGTAGAATCAGGACGATAATCAGCAATTTTCTGGTCTAAAATTACCCCATTTGCTAATTCTTGAATTAGGGATAAAGCCCGGTTACAAGCTGTTTCTAATTCTGCCCGATTTACTCCTCTTTCATATCTCCCAGATGATTCACTTCTTAACCCTGCACTGCGGGAAGAACGACGAATAGGAACAGAATCAAATAATGCAGCTTCTAAAACTAAACTGGTTGTGTTTTCATCAACTTCTGTTTCTTCTCCACCCATGACTCCTGCTAAAGCTACGGGTTTATTGTTAGCAGTAATTAATAAATTTTGGGTGGATAAATTTCGGGTTTGTCCATCTAAGGTTTTGAGTTTTTCCCCAGTTTCAGCAAAGCGGACACCAATGGTTAATTTATCATCACCAGCAACAGATTTTAACTTGGTTTGATCAAATGCGTGTAGCGGTTGTCCCCATTCTAATAATACATAGTTGGTTATATCTACCACATTATTAATAGGACGTATTCCCGCAGCATTTAATTTTTGTTGCAACCATTGAGGAGAAGGGGCAATTTTTACCTGATCAATTACAGTTCCAATATAAGCTGGACAGGCTTGATTTTCGGAAATCTTTAAACTTAAATTCCCTGTTTCTTGGTGAATTGTTATTGCTGGTGGTTCAGGAATGGATAATTTTCCGCCGGTTAAAGCTGCAACTTCCCGCGCAATACCCACCATAGATAAAGCATCTGCACGGTTAGCGGTTGCGGTGACATCTAAAATGACATCATCTAAACCTAAAAATGGACGGACATCAGTACCCACTGTGAGGTTTTCTTGGGTGAAGATATGAATACCATCTACATCGGTGGGTAAACCTAGTTCTTTTAGGGAACATATCATTCCGTTGGAGGGTACACCTCTAAGTTTTGTAGGTTTAATTTTTAAGTCAATGTTGGGTAAGTAAGTACCTTTGGTTGCTACTGGTACATAGATGTCTGCGCGAACGTTGGATGCACCACAGACGATATTTAATGTTTCTTCTCCACCTACATCTACTGTACAGACGCTGAGTTTATCTGCGTTGGGGTGCTGTTCCCGTTGTAGAACTTTACCAATCACAACGCCATCCGCCCAAGTGCGCCGATCTTCTATATCTTCGACTTCAAACCCTGCCATTGTCAAGGTTTCGGCTAGTTCTTCTGGAGTTTGGTTAATTTCTACGAGTTCCCGTAACCAATTGAAAGAGATACGCATTTAGTTGTGGTTGTGTTTGGATTTGTGTTTTGCTTTTATATGTTATACCAAATTAAAATAACCCTGCATAGAATAATTTTGATATAATTTTCTTGAATAATTGAACGCAGATGAACGCGGATAAACGCAGATAAAGAAAGATAAATTATGGGGTTTTATTAATCAAAGTTGTTTGGCAATAATGCTGTATTAATTATAACTTATTTTTTTGAATCTTTGTTGTTGATAGTCATAATCTTCTTCATATTCAATTGTACCAAATAGCTCGATAATTTCCTGCTGTTTTCTCATTTGTATATACTGTTTTAAAGCTTCTGCAATTACAGCACTTTGATCACTGTAACCACTATAAGATCCCCGACTTTTTTTATTATTTGTTAATATAATTGTAAATTGAGATCAGAAGTCGGGGATCTGTGTATTATTTCTAAATCTGTGATCATATTCTATATTCTCTAATTTTCATTCACCAAACTATTGCCATATCTAAAATAAATCCTGGTAAGATATCTTCCCCTGATAATTCTAAGGGTGCGGTTAATATTTCTACTGGTTGACCTAAACGATAAATTTCTACTTGCTGCATTTTGGGATTAATCAACCAACCTAATTTTACACCGTTTTCTATGTATTCTTGCATTTTCTTTTGTGTTTCTTGCAAGCTATCTGTGGGTGACATTAGTTCTAGTACAAAATCAGGAGCGATGGGGGGAAATTTGGTTTTTTCTTCTGATGTTAAATTATCCCATCTTTCTTTTTGAATCCATGCAACATCGGGAGAACGATTTGCACCGTTAGGAAGTTTAAAACAGGTGGAAGAATCAAAACACACTCCTAGTTTATGTTTACGATTCCAAATTACAAAGTCAGCGTTAATTTCTGAGTTACTTCTTCCAGTTTCTCCACCTGTGGGTGACATAACTAATAATTCTCCTTTTGCGTTGCGTTCAAATTTGACATCAGGATTTTCCCGACATAGTTGATAAAATTGATCGTCGCTAAATCTGATGATAGGGTTTAGGTTAATGGTAATAGCTGTCATTGTCAATATGGGGTAATGTTTATAGTTAGTGAATTTGTCTGAATTAGGATATTCTGAATTCAATTAAAGGATTTACGGGATAAAAACAGGTATTTTATCAATGATTAACCATGATTATAATTAACTAGATAATTAGTAACTAGAGTTAGCTAATTGATTTTTAATTAATAGTTATAGTTTCTTATCAATCATCTATATTATATCAAATCAGGTTCAAAAATTGAATTTACTTTAATTAAATATGATATAATATGATAGAATTTACCAGTTTCTTTTTAATTTATCCTGTCAATCCTGAAATCCTGGAAATCCTGATTCAGACAAGTTGAGTTCAGATTAATTATCCTTTACCACCACCGATAAAATATAATAATGCCATTCTCACGGCTACACCGCTAGTTACCTGATCTTGAATTAAACTAAATTCTGGATCATCCATTAAGTCAGAACTTATTTCTACACCTCTGTTAACTGGTCCAGGATGTAAAACTTTGACGTTAGGTTTACATAGTTTGATTTTTTCTCTGGTAATGCCAAATAGTTGATGATATTCTCTTAAACTGGGTAGTAAATGGGAGGTCATGCGTTCTTTTTGTAAACGCAAAGTCATGACAAAATCGGCGTTTATTAATGCTGGTTCTAGTCGCCAATGGCTAAATAATCGTTGTTCTTCAAAGTTTTCTGGTGGGATGATTCCTAAATATTCAGCAAAGAATTTAGGTAATAATGTGGGGGGTGCGGCGAGGTGAACTTCTGCACCACTAGCTATTAAACTCCAAATATTAGAACGGGCTACACGGGAATGTAAAATATCACCAACAATGGCGATTTTTTTACCTTTTAATAATTCAATTCTTGGTTTTTCAGGATTAATTAATCTACAAATTGTGAATAAATCAAGTAATCCTTGGGATGGGTGTTCATGTTGTCCATCACCTGCATTTAAAACGCTGACTTTTTCTCCTAACCGATCCATTTCTTGGGCGATCGCCTGGGGTACTCCTGCTTCTTTATGACGAATTACCATAATATCTGTACCCATTGCTAGGTAGGTTTTAGCAGTGTCTAATATTGTCTCTCCTTTGGTTAAGGAAGATGTGGACGCTGCAAAATTTAAGGTATCTGCACTTAATCTTTTTGCTGCTATTTCAAAGCTACTACGGGTACGGGTGGAAGGTTCAAAAAATAAGTTTGCTACTACTTGTCCTTGTAATGTGGGTACTTTTTTAGTTCTGCGAGATAGTACCTCTTGAAATGATGCTGCTGTTTGCAGTACGGCGTTATATTCAGCGGTGGTAAAATCAGCTAAGGAAAGGATATGATGACGATTCCAAGTATGGGTAGACATTTAGATATGAATTTTCAGATTTTCGATGATTTAGTATATGGTAATAGATTGATGTTCATTTTGTGATGATTATGAATCAATTATTACTTTTTTTATAGCAAATTTATGTAACTTGATATAAGTTTGCGTTTTATTAATATCTAAAATTGACGATTTAGTATGATAAGATCCCCGACTTCTTTTGTTTATTGTGTCCACAAATGATAAATTAATATCAGAAGTCGGGGATCTGGGTATGAACGATTTCTATAGCTGAATACTTACGGTTGATTTCTATTTAGGGAAATATCATACTTCAATATTTGATATTATTAAACCGCAAAGAACGCAAAGGACTCAAAGGTAAGAGATTATGAGAGATTTTTTAGTGTTGGGCGTTCGTTTTTTGAAAGTTGGGATGTGAGAAATTGATGATTTATAATATAATTAAGTTATACTATCAGATAGTAAACGTAAAACCATGACTATTGAACAAGCAGTTTTAGAAAATTTGCGAGAATTACCAGTAGATAAACAACAGGAAGTTTTAGATTTTATTCAATTTCTCAAACATAAATTATCAGCAGAGAAATCACATATTAAACCTGATGGTGAAACTTTCTGGGAAATGACTTTGCGATTTCGGGAAAGGATGGATCGGGAAGGTGTAGAATTTACAGATGAAGATTTTGCTAATCTGAGAGATCGCAGTCTAGGAAGAGAAATTGATTTTGTCTGAATCAGGATATCCAGGATTTAAGGATTTACAGGATTTCAAGTGTAATATATGTGATTTAGTTGGTTGGGTTAGACTTTTGTTAACCCAACCTACAATAATGCAATCATCTAATTTTGATTATTATTTCTTGGTAATGGTGGTAAATATATGGAGAGATCACGATAATTTATAAGATTACCTTCTTCATCTTCTTGACAGCGAATTTCCCAAAACTTAGTTGCTGGAATTTCTATTAAAGCAACTTTTTCCAGATTAATAAATTCCATACTCCCACCTTCATCTTCTTCTCTGATGAATTTCACCTCTACAATTCCATCTTGAAATTCTGACAAATCTGAACAGAGTATGTTATCTAAAAAATGCAAACTTTTACTACCATCACTCCAGTAAATATTGAGATAATTAAATTTTTCCCATGAATTCCAGTTTTTATCATTTGCTTCTAATTCTTGCACTAGAGATTTGATTCCTTGAGATAACGCTTCCGAAATATCAAATATTTTAGCTATTTCTTGAATATCTGATTCAGGATGAACCTTATCCCAATCAGTCAATATTCGATAAATTTCAGGATTATAAAATGTTGGTGCAGGTTCTTTATCATCACTATAAACATAAGCTGATTTTAGATAGTCAAGATTGATAAATAAAATATAATTATTTAAGGTTTCTATAATTAACCATTTTCCCCAAGATTCTTCATCATCATATCTATGACGAAAACATTTATAAATAGATTCTGCAACTTTTTCATCAATAGGATAATCTTGAACTTCTTCTACACCATTAAAGGTTAATTCAACTCCACCATAATATGCAATAATATCTCTACCACTTGTTTGCTCAAACTCTCGTGCAAATATTGAACAATAACCTGTATATCCTTCTTGTCTTAATCCTAGTATTTCATCTAATGAACAACTTAATACCATAGCTAAATCTTTTAGTGTGCTATTAGGAATTTCTAATTTACCCTCTTCCCAAAGTTTGATATTATCTTCAGTTGTATTAATTTCTTCTGCTAGTCTAGCGCAAGATAATTTTCTTTCTTCACGTAATTGTTTAAGCTGAGTGTTCATAACTCTTGAATTGAGTGTTAAATATGGTACTTGTTATAGTATACACTTAAATATTAAATTAATTTTTCTCAAGTGCTTACACAACAGCAAAAAATTTTAAATCAACAAGAATAACTAATTAATTTGAATATCAATTTTTTGTATTTATTCAGTAGTAAAAAAACCACAATAAACTTAAATCATATAGATTTAATCAACCCAATTAACAACTTTAATTCCTGGTATTTGTTGAAAATGACGCAGATTTCTCGTCACTAAAGTAGCACGATTGACTAATGTAATACTAGCAATTAATAAATCAGCTTGTCCTATTTTACGCAATTTAGAACTAGCACGTAACCGGTTAAATTCTTCCGATGATAATTGATTAATGGGAATAATCGGTATTTGATTTAATAGTTCTTCTGTGCGAAATAATAACTCCTGTGCTTTAATTAATTTTTCTCCTGTATCAGCTTTCAAAACATAATCAATTCTTCCTCTTAAAACCTCAATTTTAGTAATAATAGTAATCGCAATTATCTCATCTTCTATAGAATTTAATCGCTTGACTACATTAATATTTCCTGCGTGTAGATGCGTTAGTGTATCAGTATCTAATAAGTACATTTATAATATTAATTATATGTTATCATCACCTTCAAATTCTGCCCTACCTCTAGCTGCATAAATAGATGATCTTAAATCAGCTAAAGAATCATCATCAGCAAAAACACCAGCTTGTTGAATGAGAATAGCACGATTATGAGGAGAAGATAACCATTCATCAATAGCGACTTTTAAAAATCTCCAATTATCTTCTATTTTTCTCCCAGGAATATTTCCAGATAATGCTTGACGAATAACAGCCTCTTGGGGTAAGCGTAAATATTCTGCCACTTCTTCAATAGTTAATACTTCTGGTAATACAGCTTTAGTCATGATTACCTTTAAAATAATTAGATTGTGTATATAATTATATTATATGCTCACAAGTTTATAAATAAAAAACTTAAAAACTATTAACACTAACCCAAAATATAACTCAAACTCTCTTTCTCTGCGTCTCTGCGGTTCGTTCCTTCCTAAACCTCATCAAATAATCGGCAATAAGTGATAAGTAATAATATTACCCATCACCCATCACCAATTACCAAATTAATTAAGTGCTTCCGCACCACCCACAACTTCCAGAAGTTCCTGAGTAATAGCAGCTTGACGCGCCTTATTGTAAGACAACGAAAGAGTTTTAATCAACTCACCAGCATTATCACTAGCATTACTCATCGCCGTCATCCGTGCAGCAAGTTCACTAGCTGCGGACTCTTGTAAAGCTCTTAATAACTGATTACTCAGATATAAAGGCAACAAAGAATCTAAAATTTGTACAGGGTCTTGTTCAAAAATCATGTCACGGGGTAAAGGTGCAACATTACTAGCAACCTTCTCCCGTTCCACTTGAAACTGACCACCACGAGTAGTTAAACGGAAAACTTCATCATCTGCGGTTTCCAAACCTTGAGTATCCAAAGGTAACAAAGTTTGCACCACAGGACGAGAACTAACCAAAGACACAAACCGAGTATAAATTAACTCAATTCTGTCTACCTTCTCTGACAAGAACAAAGAAAGTAACTCATCAGCGATATTAGTAGCTTCCGCTGCGGTAGGAATTTGTTCCAAACCAGTGTAGTTAGCGTCAATGTTGTAACCACGACGTTGGAAGTATTGAGTAGCTTTGCGACCAACAACCACCAAAGTCACATCTAAACCTTCCGCTTGCAGTTCCTTAGCGCGGTTTTCTGCACGACGGATGACGTTAGAATTGTAACCACCACACAGACCTCTATCACCGGAAACCACCAACAAACCAACGGACTTAACTTCCCGTTTTTTGAGCAGAGGTAGGTCTACATCTTCAAACTTCAAGCGAGTTTGTAGACCGAATAATACTTGTGCTAAACGGTCAGCAAAGGGACGGGTAGCAATTACCTGTTCTTGGGCGCGACGTACCCGTGCTGCTGCCACTAACCGCATAGCTTCAGTAATTTTTTTGGTATTTTTGACCGACTGAATGCGATCGCGTATTGCTTTGAGATTAGGCATAATATTTCACAAGAATTCAGAATACAGAATACAGAAGTCAGAAGTCAGAAGTCAGAAGTCTGGAATATTCTTACTCCTGACTCCTGAACGGCAGTTGCTTTATGCCGGGAAACCCGTCCACCGCACTGCCTCCTCCTGACTCCTGACTCCTTAATTACGCTGTAGCTAAAAAGGTCTTTTTGTAATCAGCTAAAGCTTCTTTGAGTGCTGCTTCTTCAGCATCTCCCAACACTTTGCTGCCTTGTACCGCTGAGTAGTAGGAATTGCTGCCACTCTTGAGGTAATCACGGAAACCTCTAACAAAGCTGGTAACTTGGTTCACAGCAATGTCATCTAAATAACCGTTAATACCAGCGTAAAGAATTGCTACTTGTTCAGCTACAGATAGAGGATCGTTTTGGGGCTGTTTTAACAATTCCCGTAAACGTACACCACGAGCTAATTGATCTTGGGTAGCCTTATCTAAGTCAGAAGCAAACTGCGCGAACGCTTGTAAGTCGTCAAACTGAGCTAATTCCAGTTTAATCTTACCTGCTACCTTCTTCATCGCCTTGGTTTGCGCCGCAGAACCTACACGGGATACAGAGATACCGGGGTTTACCGCAGGACGAATACCAGAGTTGAATAAGTCAGAAGATAAGAAAATCTGACCGTCAGTAATAGAAATTACGTTGGTAGGAATGTATGCGGATACGTCACCTGCTTGAGTTTCAATGATAGGTAATGCAGTCATGCTACCTTTACCTAACTCATCACTGAGTTTAGCTGCACGTTCTAACAAGCGAGAGTGAATGTAGAATACGTCTCCGGGGTACGCTTCCCGTCCGGGTGGACGACGTAATAATAAGGACATCTGACGGTAAGCCTGAGCTTGTTTAGATAAATCATCATAAACAATCAGGGTAGCTTTGCCTTTATACATGAAGTATTCAGCAATAGCCGCACCGGTGTAAGGAGCTAAGAATTGTAAAGTAGCGGGGTCACTGGCGTTAGCAGCTACAACTACGGTGTAGTCCATCGCGCCTTTTTCTTGTAAAGTTTGGACTACGTTAGCAACGGTGGAAGCTTTTTGACCAACGGCTACGTATACACAAACTACATCTTCACCTTTTTGGTTAATGATGGTGTCAATGGCGATCGCAGTTTTACCAGTTTGACGGTCGCCGATGATTAACTCACGCTGACCCCGACCTACGGGAATCATGGAGTCAATCGCGGTAATACCGGTTTGCATGGGTTCGTGTACAGAACGACGTGCAATGATACCGGGTGCTGGGGATTCAATTAAACGGGTTTCGGTGGCTTTGATTTCACCTTTACCATCAATGGCGCGACCCAAAGCATCTACAACGCGACCTACTAAAGCTTCACCCACACCGATTTGAGCAATTTTACCAGTTGCTGTAACGGTGCTACCTTCTTGGATATTGCGGCCTTCACCCATTAATACCGCACCAACGTTATCTTCTTCTAAGTTTTGGGCGATACCAACAGTACCATCTTCAAATTCTACAAGTTCCCCAGCCATGACTTTTTCCAAGCCATAGATACGGGCGATACCGTCACCAACTTGCAGTACAGTTCCAACATTAGCAACTTTAACGTCTTTGTCGTATTGCTCGATTTGTTGTTGGATAATGCTGCTGATTTCGTCAGGTCTAATTGAAATGCTCATTATGCCTATTGTTCAGTGTTCTTTCAAGACAAAAGAAGTGATTAGTGATTAGTGACTGGTGACTGGGAAGAATATGATTCATTACCCATTACCAATTACCCATTACCAATTACCCATTACCTAACCATTAGTTAAGCGCAAAGAAAGGCGACGTAGTTGACCACGTAAGCTGGCATCAATTACTTGAGAACCTACTTTAATCACTACACCACCAATTAAATCGGTGTCTATTTTGGTTTCGATTTCTACTTCCCGTGCTTTAGTAATAGCAAGTACCTTGTGTTTTACCAATTGCAATTGCTCGTCTGTTAAAGCAACCGCAGAGGTAACTTCAGCTAATACGGTCTGATTGAGTTGCCGTAATAAAGCTAAATACTGCTGTAAAATTGGCTCTAGGAAAGCAATTCTTCTTCTATCTACTAAAAGAAGTAAAAAGTTACGCAAATAGGGGTTGACACCTTCCCCTAGTAACTGTTTAATCAGGTTCTTTTTGTTTTCAGGTTGAATAAATGGGTTATCCAAAAAGTTTTGGAGTTCTCCAGAACCTGCAATCAAACTAATTAAACTTCTCGCATCTGTGCCAAATTCTTCTGTCAAGTTATTTGACTGAGCGATGGATAATAAAGCCTGTGCATAAGGCTGGGCTACTTCAGCGGTAGCTGCATTGTTTTTCATGCTTAACCTCCCAATTGCGCGATGCTGCGGTCAATAATAGCTTTTTGAGCATCCTCAGCAATCCCAGCTTTGAGTTCAGATTCAGCCTTTGCTAATGCTTGAGCTACTACTCTCTGCTTCAATTGAGCGATCGCTTTATCTAGTTCTGCATTCAAATCAGCTGCACCAGCGGCCTGCATTCTCTCAACGTCAACAGCAGCTTGAGCTAAAATTGCTTCACCAGCAGCTTTAGCACTTTCTTCTGCTTTTGCTTTAATTGAGGTTGCCTCAGTCTGAGCTTGTGTCAGTCTTTGTTGAGCTTCTTGCAACTTACTAGCAGCTTCTGCTGCTCTTTGTTCTGCACTCTTAATTGCTGTTTCAATATTTTCTCGACGTGCTTTGAGGTTGCCACCTAAAACTTTACGTCCAAATATAAACAGCACAGTAATAATAATGGCAAGGTTAATTAGGTTGGTCTCTAAAATATTAGTATTTAGACCAAAACCACTATGTTCTGCTCCCTCTGCCAGTTCACCTCCGACGGCGGCTGCTTCCGCCATCAATAGTACAAAAGTCCCCATGTTTTTCTATCCACAACTGCGCTGCCAAATTCAAAATATTTTGTCAGTTTCAGAAGGCAAAAGGCAAAAGGCAAAAGGCAAAAGTTGACTCTTTTGTTTTGAGTTTCACTAATAACCAATGACTAATGACCAATGACTAATGACTAATGACAATTCTGTGAGTTAGCGTTGGCCTACTAAGTCAGCACCTAACAGCTTCTCTAGTATTTGGCGACTGAGGGCATCTACCTGTGCTTCTAATGAAGCCAAAGCTTGTTGTTTTTGCTGCTCAATTTCACCAGCGGCTTTTTCTCTTTGCGCCTGGGCTTCTTGTTGCGCGGCAGCTATTTTCTGAGCCGCCATCTTTTGCGCTTCTGCTTGGGCTTGGGCAATAATTGTTTGCGCTTGTCTTCTTGCACCGGCTAGTTCTTGCTCGTACTGCTCGGCTAATTTTTCTGCTTTTGACAAGCGTTCTTGGGCATCCAATTGATTGTTACGGACATATTCGTTACGTCCATCAATGGCTTTACCCAGTGGTTTGTAGAGAGTTGCGTTTAATATCAGGGCTAAAACTAGAAACTGAATTGCCATTAAAGGCAAGGTCGCATCTAAGTCAAACAAGCCCCCTTCCTTGGCAACTTCTTCTACTGCCAATAAGGTGATCCAATGTGTCATGGTTGCTTGTTCCTATCTATGATTGTAGTCCTGAGTTATAATTTACAGATGTTACGAGTTATGAGTTAGTGAGTTGTCATTTTAACTCCTAACTCTTAACTCCTAACTCTTAATTTTTTTCACTCAGCACTCAGACTGTGTACTAATTATGCGAAGGGGTTAGCAAACAACAGTACGAGCGCAACTACTAGACCGTAGATGGTTAACGCTTCCATGAACGCCAAACTGAGTAGCAATGTACCGCGAATTTTACCTTCAGCTTCAGGCTGACGAGCAATACCTTCTACAGCTTGTCCTGCTGCGTTACCTTGACCAATACCAGGGCCGATTGCAGCCAAACCAACAGCGAGAGCAGCAGCTAATACGGAAGCAGCAGAAACTAATGGATCCATGATATTCTTTCCTTACTTTTACAGGGTTAGTTGTTGAACTTGTAGAGTTAGAGTCAGTTATCAGTTATCAGTTATCAGTTATCAGTTATCAGTTGTCAGTTATCAGTTATCAGTTGTCAGTTTTCAGTTGACTCAATTTCTGTCACCTGTCACCTGTCACCTGTCACTTGTCACCTGTCACCTGTCACCTGTCACCTGTCACCTGTCACCTCATGACTGACTTTTGTCATTTGAGGGGTTTAGTGAGAACCCTCATGCTCTTCGCCATGATGATCTTCCATCGCTTCACCAATGTAGGCAGCGGCGAGGGTGGCAAAAATTAGAGCCTGAATAGCACTTGTGAATAATCCCAAGGCCATTACTGGCAATGGTACAAACAGAGGCACTAGCAAAACTAGCACGCCTACAACTAATTCATCAGCTAGAATGTTACCGAATAAACGGAAACTTAGGGATAAGGGTTTGGTGAAATCTTCAATAATTTTGAAGGGCAACATAAAGGAAACTGGTTGCACATAGTTGCCGAAGTACCCTAAGCCTTTCTTGCTGAATCCAGCATAGAAGTAAGCTAATGAAGTTAACAGTGCTAAGGCAACTGTTGTGTTAATGTCGCTGGTGGGTGCGGCCAGTTCACCTTCTGGCAAATGAATTAGTTTAAATGGAACTAATGCCCCTGACCAGTTGGACACGAAAATGAACAAAAACAATGTGCCGATAAATGGCACCCAGGGACGATATTCTTTTTCGCCGATCTGGTTTTTTGCTAAGTCCCGAATAAATTCTAGGGCAAATTCCATCAGGTTTTGAATGCCGCTAGGAATGCGTTTAACGTTGCTGCTTGCTAAGAGTGAAGCTAGTGTTAATACGCCAATTACAAACCAGGAGGTGAGAAACACCTGTCCATGTAGCTTTAAGTTGCCTATTTGCCAGTACAGATGTTTACCCACTTCCAATTCTGCTAATGGAAGGGAGTAGAAGTTGAGAAAATTCAGCATTTTCTTCTTAGTTGGATCGCTTCTCTCATCTTACTGGAGAAACAGGGCGTTTTAAGGTTGCCGGAGCTTTGTGGAGTCAGAGATAAACGCCACTCTAACTACGTATATGATGAGTGTGGCTTTGTAGGTGAGAAATCCCAAGAAGATGGGCATGATTTCCAGTTGTTTCAACTTTGATGCTAACAAAATCAGGATGACTAATAAAGCTAACCTGGTTTTACTCAGCTTTTGTTTCTCTGTACCTAGTCGCTCTACATCTTTGGCCAACATCCTCAAGTAAACCACACCTGTACACGCCCCTAATAAATAATTTAGAGCAATGTTGAGGGAATAGAAAACCCAAACAGAGATGAAAATGACCCCTGTTAACACGAGTGTGATAACGAGCAACTCTTGGTAGAGTTGATAGAACTCCTGCATGGAGGAGCTTGTTGGCTGTTTTTCTTCAGAACGAGCTTGAGAGTCTTGTTCTGTTGTCGGAGTGGGTGCAATTTGTTCTTCTGACAAGCTCACGGGACTTGAAACCAGTACAGCTAAATAGGGTGACTGCACATTCAGTCAGCTGAATCATATCACGTTCTGGTAACAATACTTTAGAAAAAAACAATTATCTTATTTTTTAGGGAACAGGGAACAGGGAACAGGGAACAGGTAAAGGATGATCATTTATCCTCCCTCCCATCTCCCCATCTCCCCATCTTCTACACTCTCTCGCTGGGTGTTAATAAAAGTAGTTGCTGTTTTATTAGTTTTTTGACTCCGTTTAATTCTAATTCAACTTGACTGATAAGATCCGCTATTTTGGCATTACCATTACATTTCTGCATAAATTCAAATTCTGCATCTGATAAATTGATGATTTGGTAATCGTAGTTAAATATACATTTGCTGGGAAACCCATCTATACAGGGGTTAAGTTCGGGTGTTGCTGCTAATAAGCTGTTATCGTCTTTCCAGTCGTGTTTAGTTAATGGGGGACGTGTGAGGAAAAATTCATAATGTGTTACTTCTGGATTCAGTAATTCTATCAGTCTGTATTTTTGGCGTTCTGTGAGTTCTCCTGCTCTCTCTATTAACTCTGGTGCTTTACCCAATAGTCTTTCTAAATCCCAAAACCCAGGATTGGAAAATCCTACAAAGTCTAATTCTGAAGCGTCTATTAATTCAAACAGTGTATCAATATTGTAGTCTGTTTCCTGGGGATGTACGTACATATCCGCAAAACATTCATCCCTTTGGTTTTCCATTGCCCATCTTTCTTTTTCCCTCTTGACAAGTCGGTTATTTTCTGGTAATGAAGCAAATATTTTTCTACCGACTTGTACACCATCCCGATAGTCACCGCGTTTATCACCTTGGAGAAGGGCGATCGCCTTTTGCATTAGTTGTATTTCCCATCTTCCCAATTCTCCATACACAAAAATGTGCATTAACCCACCAGGAGCGAGTTTTTTCGCTAATGCTTGAATACCACGAATGGGATCGGGTAGATGATGAAGCACACCAACACAATTAATTAAATCAAATTGTCCTGGTATTTGTTCCACATCGTAAATACTCAGGTGATGAAATTCTACACGGTCAGCGCCGGAACTTTGACAGCGTTTTTTGGCTACTTCTAATGTACCAGCACTTAAATCAATTCCCACTACCTGCGCTTGGGGGTTGAGATGTACTAAATATTCTGTTCCGACTCCTGAACCACAACCAGCGTCTAAGATGCGGATATCTTGTTTTGGTGGTTTTCTACCTGTGCAGAAGTTGTAAGCAGCTAACCAATTCCAACGCCAATTATATCCTGGTGGTGGTTCATCCAGGATGGGTTCGGGGGGGAAAGGGTAGGTATCGTAGAGTTTCGCAACAGCAGCACTTACTTGGGAGTCGGACATGATTAGGAATAACGCAGCATTTATGAGTTTACCGGATGGGGGGATTTTGGGGAAGGTTGAACAGGTAAATTATTCGTTTTGATTTGATTCAGCTAAAATGTTTTTAATTTCCTGTGGAGTGATATCTTCTTGATCTGATTTAGAGTAAATGGTTAATAGAAGTACATTGGTTGGTGATTCAACTTGATAAATGATGCGATAACCAGCACTTTTGCCTTTTTGAATGTTGCTATTTTTGACTCTGACTTTAAAAACAATATAATTTTCACCCAGTCTAGATATTCTATCACCTAGAAAATTACCGACTTTAATTTGCTCAATTATTGCTTGAGTATCAGAACGAATATTCCGGTATTTCTTAGCAAGATAACGCAAGTTATTTTGGTATTCAGGTGTTAATTCTATTTCTATTATTGGCAGTTCATTCGACATCTATTCCCTCCCACATTTGAGATAGGGGAATACGTTTTCCAGCTTTTGCTTCTTGTACTGCTCTCTTTAAACTAGCTTTGATTTCTTCAATAGGAGTATCATCATTGTCGGTTTCTAATTCATCTGTAGGTTCAGTAAAGAGAATTATTACTCTGACTTTTCCGGGTATTTCTACATTCAGGGGTTTGTCTAAAAATAATTCTCCTTTTTCATCAATGTTACCTGTGACTTCTATTGCTTTCATTTGTTTATCCTCATGATTATTTATATTTAGTTTAACGGTTGTTGGCAATTTTGAGTCTCATGACTTAATTTTTCGATAAAAACCAATATTTATAACAGAACTTACGCAAAACAGAACAAAATGATTGGTATTTCGTAAGTTACCACTACGCAATCATAAGGGTTTTGAAAACCTCGTGCGTAAGTCCTACATAAGTTATTTGCATGGAATTATTGTAAAACAAAAATATATTTTTACGGGTAACATTGTGTTTACTTGACTAAGTAACTTGTTTAGTAATATACTGTCATGGGTGGGGTAAATATGTAAATAAAGGCGATCTCTCTCAAAAGATCAATATATAGTTACGTTTATCAAGACACTGCAAAAATCAGTGTTTTGGTTATTGGTGTATTCAATCATTTTCTTAGATTAAAAATTCTATTTTGGACTTTAAATCATGGATGAACAAGCACTCAAACAAGCATTGATTAATCTTCCTGATGATGCACTGGAAGTTATCGTATCTAAAGATCCGGCAATTCTGAAAACATTAACTGTGGCAGAATTAAAGAAAATTGCTAAAAATCGTGGTATTGTGGGTTTTAGTAAGAAAAGTAAAGATGCTTTAGTTGAATTATTAAGTAGTGATTTTGATCCCAAAGCTGAGGAAATATTAAAACTCTATGCAAGTGGAATAAGAGATTTTAGTCCTAACATCCATGAAGATGAAATTCACTGGGATGGAATTAATTTATCAGGAGCTAATCTTAGTGAATCTGAATTACATATTTTCATAACTAACGCCAACTTACGTAAGATAAATTTGAGTAAGTGTGATTTGAGGGATACTGATTTTACAAATAGCGATCTTTCTCATGCAAATTTAGAATCTGCTAATTTAGAGTCTGCTGACTTGCGGGGTGCAAACTTAACGGGTGCAAATTTGAAAAATGCCAATTTAGAATGGAGTAATTTAGAATCTGCTAATTTGAAAGGTGCAGATTTAAGAGGTGTGAAACTAGAAGATGTAAATTATGATAGTTCTACTCAATGGCCTGACGATTTTGATCCAGATTTTTCTATTGGTGTTTGGTTAGATGATGAGACTTTTGTAAGATGTAATCAAATCAGAACCATAGAAATCGCTAGAAGTTGGGATTCATTTGCTAATGCTTTGGTTCAAATGGGTTATAAAAAGAAAATTTCTAAAATTTTAGATAACGGAGAAGACGATTATTATTTATTGAGTGATTTACCAATTGATTTTGATGAGTTAGTTGGGATGGACTGGGATTATTTGGAAATCAGAAGTTCTGTGTTAATAGGAAGTTTAGTTTTAGAAGAGATATTATGAATGAATTAGAAGACGCTATTGATGATGGAAAAGTTAGACTTTTAATCTTTTTGTATACTTGATTAATTTGGTTGGTAATTGGGAGTTGTTAGTTGTGGTTGTCTGAATCAGGATAACCAGGATTTGAAGATTTACAGGATTGCAGTTTATAGATTTTCTGTAAATATTTAATGATGATAAATTTTGATGCAGATCAAAAATATATTTCCTATCATTCAAAGAAAACTATAAATAATCAAAAACATCCTGTAAATCCTTTAATCCTGGACATCCTGATTCAGACAATTTAATTATTCCTTGTTTTCCTTTATAATCAAAATATTAAACATTATAAATAACTAAACAGGAGTAAAAAAAATTATTAATCATCAACCTCAACTCATCCCAGGAGAAGGAACTGTAGGTACTTATGGAGACTTACTAAAAAAAGGACGCAGAGGAGATAACCTCACACCTCATCATATACCTGCGGATGCTTTTATGAAAGCGAAAGTTACAGGTTATACAACAGATCAAGGATTTGCTATCATGATGGAACATTTATCACCAGGAAAAGGAGGCCGTCACCGCTTAACTGTTTCTTATGGTAAACGTCCTAATTTAAACTTATCGCCTAGAATAGTATTAGCACAAGAAATATCTGATGTTCGTTCTATTTATCTTTCTCAAGGTTTGTATAATAAAAAAATCAGGGAAAGTTTGCAAGCATTAATCAAACTCAATAAAGTAACTTGGCAATCTATTTTTATTAAATGAGGTAAAAGCTATGAATCACAATAATTTACTAGAAATATTAAAAAATAACCGCTTGATGCAAACAGAAGCACAAATTACAAATTTTGAAAATGCTTTAACTGCAATAGCTGAAAATCCTGATGAAAATGATTTATCTGCCTATCATCTGATTTTAGATGATCAATGTCAACAACCAGAAGTGATGTTTAGCTTAATTCATTTTCTGGAATCTTTTGATATGGAAAAACAAATTACAGCATTTATTAAAGTTGTTCCCCAATTAATGATCACAGCACCTGAATGGACAAGAATTATTCACAACCGGATTTTAAATGATGAATCAGCTTGTCAAGTTTATCAAAACCTATTGCATTCAGCTAATTTAAACACTCCTCATTTTCTCTATCATCTTTTAGAGGAAAGTATTATGAATAAATTGCAAATGAAAGAAAGTGTATTAATGTGATTGTCTGAATCAGGATAACCAGGATTTGAGGATGTACAGGATTGTTATTGATAGATTGTCTGTAAATATTTAAGAATTATAAATTTTGATTCAGATAAAAAATATATTTCCTATCATTCAAAGACAACGATAAATGATCAAAAACATCCTGTAAATCCTGTAATCCTGGACATCCTGATTCAGACAATTTCCTAATTTCCAATTCTTTCTAACAACCAACTCACCGCACCTTCAACATCTGCGACTTCTTCACCCATTGGTACAGGTGGACGTTTAATCATGACAACCTTTATTCCTAATTCCCGTGCAGCAATAATCTTAGCATAAGTAGCATTACCACCGCTATTTTTACTCACAATTGTATCTATAGAATATTGAATTAAAATCTCTTTTTCCTGTTCTAAATTAAAAGGACCTTTATCATATAAAATCAAACCATTGGGAATTAAAGAACCTGGTTTTGGTGGATCAATCATCCGCATTAAAAACCAAATATTTTGTAAATGTGCAAAAGCTGAAATTTCCTGTCTACCGATAGTTAAAAAAACTCTTTGAGCGTGATTTTCTAACACCAAAGCTGCATTGATATGATCATCTACCTCTATCCAATCATCACTAGGTAATTTTTCCCAAGGAGGACGATTTAATAATAACCGAGAAATACCTACTTCCTGTGCTGCTTGTGCTGCATTTTGGGAAATTTGAGCAGCAAAGGGGTGAGTGGCATCAATTAACACATCTATTTGGTTTTCCCGTAAGTAATTAACTAAACCAGACACACCCCCAAAACCGCCAACACGTACATTTCCTGTGGGTGTAATAGGTTCACGGGTAGCACCGGCTAAAGATGCGATCGCCTCGATTCCTGTAATATTAGCTACCCTAGAGGCTAATTCTCGCGCATCACCAGTACCACCCAAAATTAAAATCCGCATAATTACTGATTCTATCCGCGTTTATCTGCGTTTATCTGCGTTCCACTAAACTAGGAATTCTTGCTAAAATCCCATTTTTTAAAGGTTCAGGACGTTCTGACCAAGGTAAAATACCATCAGGACGATCATAATACTTACTTGCACATTCCAAAATAGCTTCTGCACAACCCTCTACAGGAAGATCACCGAATAAATAAGTTAACTTACCTTCACCTGCAAAAGCAACCACACAAGAACGACTACAAGCACTCATACATTCAACTTCTTGGATGGGAAATTTATCCTTTAACTCCCAATTTTCGGCGGTTTCTTGAATTTCTCGTAATAATTTCTGACCACCACTTTCACCTATACGTTTACCATCTTGCCACACACTGGCGCAGGTTTTACACACAAATAGACTATGGTAAACAGTACCAGAGTCATCAGCAGAAGTTAGGGGAGAAATGTTAGTGGCAGTCATTTGTATCCTGTAAAATTGAAACAGTTTTAGATTATATCAACTAAATTAAAATCTGATAAATTAAAATCTAATAAATTAAAATCTTAAACCTAAACCACCTTGCAAAGATACGGCTGTACCTCCACTATTACGGTAAGCATCAAAAGCAATGATAGCATTACCGAAAATTACGGTATTACTGTTAGGAACAACATAATCTATACCTGGTTGTAGCGCAAAAGTAATTTTATTACCCACAGGAGAAGGTGAGTCACCATTTGCTAATACTACACCTGCACCTAAATAAGCGTCTGTTTGCCAATTTAAAGGAAAATCATAGGAGACTGTGGGAACTACGGCGGTACTTTCACCGATTAAAGCCTGAGCGCGAAAAGATACAGGAGTTTCTAAGAGTTTGTACCGTAAAGCTAACACCCCACCGACTTGAGTACCTTCACTTAAACCTACTGTGGGACCGACACCTACATAACTACCATAGGCTACTTGAGCTTGTGCTGGTTGAATATTTGCCGTTAAACCGCAAACAGCACCAGTTATCAGAATAGAAGCTAAATATCTGTATTTCATAGGTTTTATTGTTACACTCCTGTCACCACTTAAATAATATGTCAATCATGATATCTTCATCGTCATGTTAGTTAAATTTTGTTAAGATAGGGTATGGCATTAAACAGCCTATTCTCCCCAAAACTTAAAAATTTATCCCCTACCAGAGAAATATTTCATGTTACGACTTGAACATATCAGCAAAATTTACCCTACAGGCGAAGTTCTCAAAGATATCAATTGGGAAGTTAAACCGGGCGATCGCATTGGTTTGGTGGGCGTTAACGGTGCGGGAAAGTCAACCCAACTGAAAATTATCTCTGGGGAAATTGAACCTACATCCGGGGAAATTATCCGCCCTGCTAGTTTGCACATCGCTTATCTCAACCAGGAATTTGAAGTAGATCCGACTCGGACAGTTAATGAAGAGTTTTGGAAAGTTTTTAAAGAAGCTAACGCAGTACAGTTAGCATTGCACGAAGTACAGCGGGAAATGGAAACCGCCACACTAGAGGAATTGGATAAACTGATTAATAAATTAGATAAATTACAACGTCAGTTTGAAGCCTTGGATGGTTATGGTTTAGATGCACGAATTGGTAAAATTTTACCAGAAATGGGCTTTCAAGTGGAAGATGGCGATCGCCTAGTCAGTGCATTTTCTGGTGGTTGGCAAATGCGGATGAGTTTAGGTAAAATTCTCCTGCAAGCACCAGATTTATTACTACTAGACGAACCGACAAACCATTTAGATTTAGAAACCATTGAATGGTTAGAAAATTACCTGAAAAAATTAGTGACTCCAATGGTCATAGTTTCCCATGACCGGGAATTTTTGGACAGACTTTGTACACAAATTGTGGAAACAGAAAGAGGAGTTTCTACCACATATTTAGGTAACTACTCATCCTATTTGCAACAAAAAGCAGAAAATCAATTAGCACAACTCAATGCTTTTGAAAGACAGCAAAAAGAACTAGAAAAACAGCAAGCGTTTGTAGATAAATTCCGTGCTAGTGCTACCCGCAGTACCCAGGCAAAAAGCCGAGAAAAGCAATTAGAAAAAATTGAAAGAGTGGAAGCACCAACCGGATCAGTGAGAACCTTACATTTCCGGTTTCCTCCCGCACCTCGCAGTGGTAGAGAAGTAGTAGAAATTAAAAACCTCACCCATACCTATGGTGACAAAATCCTGTTTTTAGGAGCAGAATTATTAATAGAAAGAGGTGATAGAATCGCCTTTTTAGGTCCCAATGGTGCAGGAAAATCTACACTTTTAAAAATGATCATGGGTGTAGAACCTCCCACAGAAGGAACTGTGAAATTAGGAGATCATAATGTTATTCCTGGTTACTTTGAACAAAACCAAGCGGAAGCATTAGATTTGAATAAAACCGTCATGCAAACTATCCATGATGAAGTTCCCGACTGGACAAATGAAGAAGTGCGGACACTGTTAGGTAGATTTCTATTTACAGGTGATACTGTATTTAAGAAAGTGGGAGCTTTAAGTGGAGGAGAAAAAGCTCGTTTAGCACTAGCAAAGATGTTGCTAGAACCAGTGAATTTAATCATTTTAGATGAGCCTACCAACCATTTAGATATTCCAGCTAAGGAAATGATGGAAGAGGCGTTACAAAACTATGATGGTACGGCAATTGTAGTATCTCACGACCGTTATTTTATCTCCCAAGTTGCTAATAAAATAGTAGAAATTAGAGATGGAGAATTTCGGGTTTATTTGGGAGATTATCACTATTATTTGAGTAAGATTGAAGAAGAAAAGGAACAAGCAAAATTAGCCGCAATAGAAGCGGAAAAAGCCGCGAAGAAAGCCGCGAAAGCAGCAAAATCAGCAGCTAAGAAGAAGTAAGTTGGTTTTTAAGAACAACTAAAAACTAATAAAAACAAGTATTTTGTCATCCTCAACTGTTAATAAGTTGGGGATTTTTTTGTCTGAATCAGGATGTCTAGGATTTGAGGATTAACAGGATTGTTATTGATTAATTTTCTGTTGTTATCAGGAGTTATCTTCCCATTGCAGTTTTCCTCTATAGGATTTGATTCTTTCTTGTTGTTTGAGTATTTTTAATTGGTGTATTTCTTGTTGAAAATTATGCCAATAATTAAACTGTTCATTGGGTGAATTTTGATGATGATATTCAGCTTTTTCACTACAAACTATTTCTATTAAAGTTAGTAAATTATTGATACTATTAGTAAAATCATCGTCATTAGGTAATCTATCCAAGAGTGTTTGATATATTTTTTGTTCTAGTTCATTTGCAGAAAGATTTTTCATATTGTTCATAGGTTTTTATGTCCATCATTATCATTCATTTGTCTGAATCAGAATATCCAGGATTTGATGATTAACACGATCTTATTGATTAATTTTCTGTTAGCATCACGATTTTAATAATATTATATCATCACCAAATACCTAAATCAGACATATTTATTATATCATTATTTTTCTGAATACCGAGTTACAGCTTAGTAATTTATCAATTGACACCTAATATCTAAAATGATAGAATTATGATATACTAATCATCTTCTATTTTTAATTGATTGCAGGAGGTAAATATTATGTTATCAACAAATATACAGCAGGAATCTGTGATTCAAAGAATCGAAAGAGTAGTAGCGATTTTAATGGAAGAAAATCCTATTTTTAAAGAAGACCTGAATTACACAGAAATTGTCAAACATATATTTAAGATAGTACAAGAACATTTGACACCGGATCACTTTAATAATATGTCTGATGAGAAGTTAAAGGATAATTGTGATTTTGTGATGTCAACAGAAATATTATCTAAAATAGGGGATGATTTTACATCTGAACAAATGGCAATTTTTGATGAAGCAATTAAACGAAAGTAGATAGATAAATCACAGATAAATAATATGAGCTACTTGTTAGATACTAACATTGTTTCTTTAGCGATTAAAAATGATTTTCGCATCAAGCAAAAGTTACAAATAAGCAAATTTGAGGGGATAGATATTTACATTAGCTGTATTACTTATTTTGAAATTAGGAGAGGTTTTCTAGCCTTTGATGCTCCTAAACAACGAGAAAGATTTAATATATTCTGCCAAAAATATCCAATCATTTTTTTAGATGATTTAGATATTTTAGAAAAAGCCGCAGAAATTCACGCTGATTTGAGATTAAAAGGTTTACCGATTCAAAGTGAAGATGTTTTAATTGCTGCTACGGCAATGATTAAAGGTTTAACTGTGGTTTCTAATGATAGTGATTTGGCAAGAGTTGAAGGTTTAAGTTTAGAAAATTGGGTGGTGTGATAAAATTAATAGATTGAGAATTTTAGAGGTTTAATTAATGTTATTTCACCTTAATGTTCAACATTATAAGAGTCTGTTTAATACTGATATATATTTAGAACCATTGACTGTATTTATTGGTCCTAATGGTTCTGGAAAATCTAATATTTGTGAAGCATTAGCGGTATTGTCTGATTTTTTAAATAGAATTATGGATCATCAAGAAAATTCAGACACTATGAGTTTAGTGTATAATTCATTAACAACTGTAAATACAAATCAGCAAAGTATTAAATCTAAATTTTGGCATGGAAATTTAGATCATATATTATTAGAATGTCGTGCAATAAATGAAAATGCTAATCCTTTTTCAAGGATATTATTTTATTTTGACTATACTCAACAAACAGTTAAAATCGAACATTATGATACAAAATATACTGCACAATTTACAAATTTACTAAGAACTTTCCTGGTAAATAATCAATACTCAAATTCTCCAATTTCCAAAGCATTAAAAAAAGTCAGCATTTATGATTTTTCTCCAGGAGATATTTCTAGACAAACTTCAACAACTCCAATAATGAAAAGAACTGGAGAAGGAATAGCTTATGCTTTACTAGATATTTTATTAGCTAATCGGGAAGGTTTTGATGAATTAGAAGCAAGATTAACAAAACTTGTTCCTAATATTAAAAAAATTGTTTTACCGCGTAGTGAAAATAACACATTTTCCCTGGAATTAGTTGATAAATATTCAGATCATCATATTCCTGCTGCTGATATTTCCGATGGTACATTAAGACTTTTGGCTTTTTTAACTGCACTTTATCAAGAAGATACTCCCAGTATTATTTGTTTTGAAGAAATAGAAAATGGTGTGCATCCTTGGTTACTGCATAAAATGATGGAGTTGCTAAAAATTGTTTCTACTGAAGGAATAACTGGAAATCCTGTACAAGTTTTAATTACAACTCATTCTCCTGTTTTATTAAACTACGTCGAACCTCATCAAGTGCGTGCTGTGGAATTGGATCAAGAAGGTAAAACCCAAGTTCATAAATTACCTGTTGAGTCTATGAGATTTCAAAAAGCTTTAGAAGCTTATGATGGTGCTTTAGGTGAACTTTGGTTTACTAATGTGTTTGGAGGAAATCCCGCATGAGTCGGCGAATTCGTATAGGTTTAATAGCAGAAGGGGAAGCAGAATTAGGCGCGAGTGTTCCTTATATTAAACCAGAAAATGGGGGAAAAGTAATTGCCAGGGAAAATGAAGGTGCATTGCATACTTTAATCAGAAGAGAATTGCTAAATGCTGGTTTTCCAGATTGTGATTTTATCCAAAGACATCCATCAATTAGAGAGAATAAAAAACTTACTTTAAGAACTGGACATTCTATTTTAGATCCGAAATATCTAGCCCAAATTGTGATTTTATGGAAACCTGAAGAAGTTGATATGATTCTGATTGTGGTGGATGCAGATGATAACATAAATAATCAGAGAAAAATTGATTTAAAAAAGGCTGTAAATAAAATTCGGGATCATCATTTAGATATTGATGAACAACCTATAAATGATCGATCTGCGGGAGGTTTAGCAATTAGGAATTTTGAAACTTGGTTATTGGCTGATAATCAAACTGTGGCGAATATTTTAGGTGTTGAATTGGCAAATTTGGAAAAATTAGAAGATTTAAACAATACAAAAGATATTTTAGAGCAGGCGATCGCATCATCAACATATCTTACAGCAGATATTGGTAATCAACGCCCGCTACAAATTCGCTGGAATTTGGCTTTTCAGGTAGATTTAGCAATCATGAAAATGAATTGTCCAGATGGATATGCAGGTTTTGTAGAAAATTTACTGATGGCAACAAAAGCCGTTTTGCCAATCTTGGGATAACTTGGTATAAATTGAAATAGAAAGATACGCGATCGCTAGGATGAAAGGAAAAATCTACTTAACTAACCAATCAGTAGAATTTAACTGATCATCGGCAGTTAGTAGTGGTATCATTCGGATATTACAAAAAGTAAAGGGCAATTTTACTATGACCAAAGCACCTGTAGCTCCTGTGGTGCTAGTCATTTTAGATGGATGGGGCTACTGTGAGGACAAGCGAGGAAACGCGATCGCTGCTGCCAAAACTCCAATCATGGACAGTTTATGGGCGGCCTATCCCCACACCCTCATTCGCACATCAGGAAAAGCCGTAGGGTTGCCAGAAGGTCAAATGGGCAATTCGGAAGTTGGTCATTTGAACATTGGCGCTGGGCGTGTAGTTCCCCAAGAACTGGTACGTATCTCCGATGCGGTAGAAGACGGTTCTTTAGCTGCTAACCCAGCACTTGTGAAAATTTGCCAGGAAGTTAAATCCCGCAATGGCAAATTACATCTAGTCGGGCTTTGTTCTGACGGGGGGGTACATTCCCACATTACCCATCTGTTTGGATTACTTGACTTAGCAAAGTCACAGCAGCTTTCAGAAATATGTATTCACGCCATTATGGATGGACGTGACACACCGCCAACAAGTGGCACTAAAGCCATCAAACAACTGCAAGAGTATATAGACCGCATTGGTGTAGGGCAAATAGCCACCATCAGCGGTCGTTATTATGCAATGGATCGGGATAGCCGTTGGGATCGAGTTCAACGCGCATACAATGTGATGACACAAGACAACGCTGGGAATGGAAAAACAGCGTTAGAGGTCTTGGAAAGTTCTTATGCTGAAGACATTACGGACGAGTTTATTGTTCCGGTCAGAATTGCCCCTGGCGCAGTTGCACCTGGGGATGGGGTGATATTTTTCAATTTCCGTCCCGACCGCGCCAGACAATTAACTCAAGCCTTTGTCAGTCCAGAATTTCAGGGTTTTGAAAGACAGCTAATTACGCCGCTGTCCTTTGTGACATTTACTCAATATGACCCAGAGTTACCGGTATCGGTGGCCTTTACTCCCCAGAACTTGACAAATATTCTGGGTGAAGTGATTGCAAATCATGGTCTGAAACAGTTTAGAACTGCGGAAACTGAAAAATACGCTCACGTTACTTATTTCTTCAACGGGGGACTAGAAGAACCCTGTGCAGGTGAAGACCGGGAACTGGTCAGCAGTCCAATGGTGGCCACCTATGATAAAGACCCGGCAATGTCCGCTAAAGCAGTGACAGAGGTGGCGATCGCCGCCATTGAAAAGGGCATCTACTCCCTAGTGGTTATGAACTATGCTAACCCAGATATGGTAGGGCATACAGGCAAAGTAGAAGCCACAGTTACAGCCATTGAAACCGTTGATCAATGTTTGGGAAGACTTGTAGAAAGCGTCGGTAAAATCGGCGGCACAATGTTAATTACTGCGGATCACGGTAACGCTGAATATATGTTAGATGAAGACGGAAATCCTTGGACAGCACACACTACAAACCCAGTTCCCTTCATCTTGGTAGAAGGAGAAAGGGTGAAAATACCTGGATATGGTACAAATGTGGATTTAAGGAATGACGGTAAATTAGCCGACATCGCCCCCACAATTTTAGATATCCTGCAACTTCCCCAACCACCAGAAATGACTGGTCAATCTTTACTGAGGGCGGCTGAGTACGATTTACAACTATCTCGCACTCCCACACCAGTAGGGTTGTAATTGTAAATTTATCAACCCATCAATTTTGGTGATACTTAATCACCACCATACATATTAAACCTGCACAGGCAGGTTTTTTTATCAATCATCGTGTTAACTTTAAATTATAGCAGGAGGCAGGAGGGAAAGCCTTGTTATATCTAAGTCTCAAAGATTAATCATGTCCTACTATCCTGGCGACAGCTATAATATCTAACTAATATTCTGTGTGATTTTGAGGAAATTTTCATACCATGACCATTACCAGTATTGTACAAATAATTTGGGCGCTCTCTGCTTTAGGTTTAATTGTTCTAGTATTACTACATAGCCCCAAAGGTGATGGTATCGGTGCTATTGGTGGACAAGCTCAACTTTTTAGCAGTACCAAAAGCGCAGAAAACACACTTAATCGCATTACTTGGGCGCTAGTAGTAATTTTCCTTGGTTTAACAGTAGTTTTAAGTGCTGGTTGGCTACCCAAATAAATACGGTTTTGTTAAAAATTATCGTCATGAACAGGCAAAAGACACAAGGTAAAAGGCAAAATAGAGAATTTATTAATCATCTGATTTCTCGTCTCCTACCGATGTTTTTTAGGCCTGTTTATTGGCAATTCAAAAAAGTTTTTCACCAATTATTAAACAGGAAATTATTAACAGTTCTGACTTTATTAATAAGTACAGGACTGTTAATTGCTTTTAGTTGTTTTTCAGAGAATGCTGTTTTTGGTGAACAGAATATATTAATTACACTGAATCAAAACACTCATCCTTTACCACCTAGCTTAGAAAATTGGCAAGATAAAAATAACAGTGGTGATTATTTTGATCAAATTCAACCTACAAAACATGGTTATTTAATTTGGTCAAATTTTCCAATTAAAGTAAATATTCAAACCCCTACAAATATTAATCAACAACAAGCGCAAACATGGGTAAATCAAGTTTCACAAACTGTCATGGAGTGGAATAATTATTTACCTTTAGAAATAATTGAAAATCCAGAAAATGCGGATATTAAAATTAGCCGTCAACGTCCACCTTTACAAATAGATCCTCAAACTAAAGTTAGTCGTGCGCGTTCTGCATTAACAACTTATGAAGTATATACTAAAGATAATATTTTATCTCACAGATTTACAATTTTATTAAGTCCTAGTCAAACAGGAGAATATTTAAAATCAGCAGCACGTCATGAAATGGGACACGCTTTAGGAATTTGGGGTCATAGTCTTTTACAAACTGATGCACTTTATTTCTCTCAAGTTCGTGAACCTGTGGCGATTTCTCATAGAGATGTGAATACTTTAAAAAAGGTTTATCAACAGTCTACAAATTTGGGGTGGAAGCAGGTAGAAAATTAAGGCAACCAATTTTTATCTAAAATCTGATCTAGAGTATAAGGACATGATTCTGGTAAATTAATTAGCTGACTTTTGGTTTTTACATAATCCAAAGCATTGCTATAAATCATACTTAAATTATCATCTAAATGGTTGCGTAAATTAGTAGTTAAATCTTCATTAATTTGATTACGAAAACTAATAATTTCGGCTGCCCAATGATGGGCATTTCTGGATTTTTCTAGATCCCAATATTGATAAAGTAAGAAATGTCTAATAATCTGTTCTAACAGACTTCTGACCCTTCTTTTTTCGTTTTTAGCCAACTCTTCTAACTCTGTAATTAAATTTTCATAATCAATATCTGCTACTTGACGTAATTTGAGAAGTTTAATATTGTTCTCTAACCATGCCAAGTAATCATTCTCATATAACTGCTGGATGTCAATGGTTATAGTCATATTAAAATTATATAGACTACTTTGATTATAGCATAAGTTAGAGAAAACTATTTATTAGTTTATCAAAATGTCACAAAAAAAATTAAAATAATTTTAACAGTTAAAACACAACGATCAAATAATGACTTACTACATTTCTCCTCGGTTTCTAGATAAGATAGCAGTTCACATCACCAAAAACTTTTTAAATATTCCCGGTGTCAGAGTTCCTTTAATTTTAGGAATTCATGGTAAAAAAGGTGAAGGTAAATCTTTTCAATGTGAATTAGCATTTGAAAAAATGGGAATAGGTGTCACCCTCATTTCTGGAGGAGAATTAGAAAGTCCAGATGCGGGAGATCCAGCGCGGTTAATTCGTTTACGTTATCGAGAAACCGCAGAATTAGTCAAGGTTCGCGGTAAAATGTGCGTCTTAATGATTAATGATTTAGATGCGGGTGCGGGAAGATTTGACGAAGGAACACAATACACCGTTAATACTCAGTTGGTAAATGCAACATTAATGAATATTGCAGATAATCCCACTGATGTACAATTACCAGGAAGTTATGATGCTAACCCAATTCGTCGTGTTCCCATTATTGTCACAGGAAATGATTTTTCTACTCTTTATGCACCATTAATTCGTGATGGAAGAATGGAAAAATTTTACTGGGAACCTAACCGGGATGATAAGGTGGGAATTGTGGGGGGAATTTTTGCAGAAGATGGACTTTCACCAAGAGAAATTGAACAGTTAGTAGATACTTTTGCACATCAATCTATAGACTTTTTTAGTGCTTTGCGTTCTCGTATTTATGATGAACAAATCCGTGATTTTATTCATCAAATTGGTTATGAAAAAATCTCTATGCGGGTAGTAAATAGTGTAGAACCACCGCCAGAATTTAAGAAACCTAATTTTAGTTTATCTCATTTAATTGAATCTGGTAATTTAATGGTAGGTGAACAAAAACGGGTAGAAACTTCTCATTTAGTGGATGAATATAACCGTTTAAATCGTGGTAGAGGAAATAAACCTCAAGGTATGATTACAGAAAATCCTGTTAGTAAACCTGTAATTAATGGAAATGGAAATAATAGTAGTTTCAATAAAATTCATTTAAGTTTAGAAACACAAGCACAGGTGCGACAAATTTTATCTCAAGGTTATAAAATTGGTGTAGAACACGTTGATGAGAGACGTTTTCGCACCGGTTCATGGCAAAGTTGCGGTAATTTGCAAATAGATGGTGAGTCTGATGCAATTTCTACCTTAGAATCTTGTTTAGCTGAATATAGTGGTGAATATGTGAGGTTGGTAGGTGTTGATCCCAAGGGAAAACGTCGGGTGATGGAAACAATTATTCAGCGTCCAAATGAGAAATAAAAAGACTGTACAACAGTAGTTTCTTATTATCTACATGGGGTGAAAGATTTACTCACCCCTTTAACAAACATTGGTAAATTATTTGTTAGATTTTGGGAGAATTAGCTATACAAAGACTTTTCTTTTTATGAGTGATTAGGTATCCTCCTAACATAAATAAACCACCGATAAATGCTGGTTCAGGAACTTGTCTTGGTTGTTCAGAACAATTCGCTAAACTACCATTATCAGGACTACCTATAGAAGCACTACCATCTAAGCAAATGTTGACATCTGCTAAACTACCAACTGTGACATTGAGATCAGCGTTTGTCTCTAACTTTACACCTTCATCATTAACCATTACTGTTCCATTTAACTGACCATTCGGTTCAATCAAGTTTTCAGGATTACTTAAAGTTGATGTTAGCGCTGAATCTATTTCTGTAGGATTAACAACAGTAGCAGTTGTTTGCGAATCAGTTGATGCTCCTGCTATTGTACCTACAGTAGTATTGGTTGTTTCTTGAAGGCTAGTATTTAAGGTATCGGTTAGTGAAGTTGTAGTTGTAGTTTGAGTGGTATTTTCGATAGTTGTTGTTGGATTACTCAAAACTGAAGTTGTTGTTTGAGTAACTGTCGTATTGCTGAGTGTACTATTTGGCAACAATATTGCTGAAGCGGGAGTAGCTAAAGTGAATAGACTGGAAATGCAAATTAAGTTGCCCAGTAATATCTTTTGGTCAATTTTTTTCATATAATTAGAGTGCAATTAAATTGATGATGGGTTGTTAAGTCTGGCTGTATTCAGGCTCAACAATCTTTTTCTTAATCACAGTTAATTACATAATCAGCAAATTTTCAATTCTGGAAAACACCGAAATCTTACATTGATGAACCTAATAGTAACTATTATTGACAATAAATGTATATCTGATCTTCTCAGTAAATAAACGTTTATACTATGATTAATTCATTGATTCTTTATGAAGAAAAGAAAAAGCTCTCAGTAAGGTTTACATAAGACCAACATTTCGCGCTCCAAACTGCCATAGGGTGAAATTACGGAGAGCGAAAGTTAAGTGATAATAAGAACAAATATATTGAGTAAAAAAAGGCATTTGAGAAACAGTAAATCACCAAAAATGCTATCAAAATTTATTCTTAATGGGAATCAATAAGGACGAAAACCATCCATAGGAGTCAAGTGATTAGATCCCTAACTGATTTTGTATTATTGTCAGTAAATTATAAATTAATCATAGAATTTGATAATCCAAAAATCTGCGTTTATCTGCGTTCATCTGCGTTCAATTATTTTATTTTTCTGAAGTAGGATGTCCAAGATTCAAGGATTTACAGGATATGGTTTTTAAATTAATTAATTATTTTCAGAATGAAATTTTTAAACTTTCTGAATTAATTTCTGTTGTAAATTGTAAAAAATATAGTTTAGGCATCCTTAAATTTAGTCGAGTCAGATAAAAATAAACATAACATGATGATTGAACTCTGATTATGTTTATGGTTATTAATCATGAAAATTATAATTCACACAAATAAATGTTATAATCAAAAAATTACAACTTGATGCTATATCAAAAATATGATCATTGCACAAGAAAAAGAAACCCAAGAAAACATCTCCCAAGATGTAATATTTCCCCCTGGTGATTTATATAGTGATGAACCTCCCGTGGAAACAGAACTGCATCTAGAGCAAATTATGCTCTTAATCAAATGTCTCAAATGGTTATGGAAAGATAGAAATGATTTCTATACTGCTGGAAACTTAACTATTTACTATAGTCCAAACCAGAAAAAATCAGAATATTTCCGAGGTCCAGATTTCTTTGTGGTATTGGGAACAGAACGTAAAACTCGTAAAAGTTGGGTAGTCTGGGAAGAAGATGGTAAATATCCCAATTTCATTTTAGAAATTCTTTCACCAACTACAGCAAATACAGATAGAGAACTTAAAAAAGAACTTTATCAAAATACATTCCGCACACCGGATTATTTTTGGTTTGATCCTTATACATTAGAATTTGCGGGTTTTCATTTAGTGGATGGAGAATATCAACCTTTAATAGCAAATGAAAAAGGACATTTATGGAGTAAACAACTAGGTTTATATTTGGGTATTCATGATGGTTTATTGCGGTATTTCACACAGGAAGGAAATTTAGTTCCTACTCCTGAAGAAAGCGCAGAAGCAGAAGCTAGAAAAGCTGCACTCTTAGCAGCAAAATTGAGAGAACTAAATATTGATCCAGATACCATTAAAGATTAAGAATAGTCTTCTGTAAAAACCAAAGAAATCAAAAATTTACCTTTAATCAGTTATATCTGGAATAGCGATTGCTTGTTGTGTTGTTAAAGTTTAGTATAAAATACAGCGTTGTGTTTTAATAAAGATAATCTCTTTCTGTAGGAAATAACTGTATCCATGAAAACTTCATCTTTGTATCAAAGGTTAACTTGCAACACCGCAATAGCTTTAGCAACAGTAACTTTGAGTTTATCTCTCGGTAACATCAGTGCATTTGCACAAAACAAACTCACCATTTCCGTACCAGACTTTAAAAATGAGACTACCTGGTGGTGGTGGCGCAATGGTACATCCACGCAGTTAGCGGATGCTTTAAGTAATGAATTAACATCCACAGGTAAATTTACCGTTGTTGAACGACAAAAATTAGGAGAGGTAATTTCCGAACAAGAACTTGCGGAATTAGGTTTAGTTCGCAAAGAAACCGCAGCGAAAAAGGGAGAACTGACAGGTGCGAAATATATTATTTTAGGTAAAGTAACATCCTATGAAGAGGGTGTTGAGGAAGAATCTAGTGGTGCAAGCGTCGGTGGTTTACGTTTAGGACCTTTAAGTTTTGGTGGTGGTAATCGTCAAAATAAACAAAAAGCCTATATAGCCATTGATTTACGTGTAGTAGATTCTAGCACCGGTGAAGTAGTATATGCACGTACAGTTGAAGGACGCGCTACCAGTGAGTCAGAAAGTAGTGCTGGTTCTGTAGGTCTTTTTGGTGTGAATATTGGTGGTGATAAACAAACCAGTAGTAAAGCGCCTGTAGCAAAAGCACTGAGAGCGGGTTTAATAGAAATTACTAATTATCTCAGTTGTGTGATGGTAGAAAAGGGTAGTTGTGTAGCTGAGTATGAACAAAAAGAACAGCGCCGTCGTGAAAATACTCAAAAAATCTTAGAACTGGAATAAATAGGTTTTAGCCAACAAATTGTGAGCAAATAAATAGCAAATTAGATAGACGTTCACAAGGAACGTCTTTTTTATTAAATATTCATTTGTTGTCGTTGATAAAGTGACCAGTATAAACCCTTTTGTTGTAATAACTCTGTGTGTGTACCCCGTTCAGCAACGATACCTTTTTCCATGACTAAAATTAAATCTGCACGTTTTAAAGGTGCGAAACGGTGAGCAATTAAAAACACGGTACGGTTAGCGGAAACTGTCTGCAAATTTTTCAATACTTGCTGTTCTGTTTCACTATCTAAAGCGCTGGTAGCTTCATCTAAAATCAAAATTGGTGCGGTGGAAAGAAACATTCTTGCTAAAGCTATCCGTTGTCTTTGTCCACCAGATAAAGCTGTACCTCTTTCACCCACATTGTTTTCATAACCTAATGGTAATTGACTGATAAAATCATGTGCTACTGCTAGTCTAGCAGCTTCTACAACTTGTTCAGCAGTGATATCAGGATTTCCTAAACTGATGTTTTCCAAAATTGAACCATTGAATAAAAAATCTTCTTGGAGAACTACAGAAATTTGTTGTCTTAAAGATGCTAAATCACAACTTTTCAGGTCAAAACCATCAATTAAAATTCTCCCGGATTCAATTTGATAAAGTCTTTGTAACAGTTTAGAAAGGGTACTTTTACCAGAACCGCTGCGTCCGACAATTCCCACAAATTGACCAGGTTTGACATCAAAGGAAATTCCTTTTAATACAGGTTCAGTTTGAGGACTATAACGGAAAAATACCTGTTCAAAATTCACCTCTCCTTTTAAGGGTGGTAATACTAAACCTGTACCTGCTTCTGCTTCTGGTGCAACGTTGAGGATATCCCCAATTCTATCAACTGAAAGTAGGACTTGTTGGAGATTTTGCCATAATTGCACTAATCTTAATAAAGGTCCTGTGACTCTTCCTGATAACATTTGAAAAGCGATTAATTGACCAACTGTAAGTTGATGATCTATCACTAATCTTGCACCAAACCAAAGTATTAATAAAGTGGAAAAATTAGTCAGAAAATCGCCAATGTTGCTACTAATATTTGATGTTGTTGAGGCTTTAAAACCAGTTCTGATAAACTTAGCAAATAAACCTTCCCAACGTTCTCTAGCGACTGGTTCAGCAGCATGAGCTTTAACAGAATGAATACCGGTAATCGTCTCTACTAAAAATGATTGACTATCCGCACTGCGGTTAAAGGTTTGGTTTAACCAATTTCTTAAAATGGGGGTAGCAACTATTGTTAAAGTCGCAAATAATGGAAGTACAGCTAAAGCAACAAAGGTTAAAGGAATGTTGTAATAAAACATCAATCCCAGGTAAACAACAGCAAAGATACTATCAAGAATTACTGTTAATGCAGTACCTGTTAAAAATTGACGAATTTGTTCTAATTCTTGGACTCTAGCTACTGTGTCTCCAACTCTGCGGGATTCAAAATAAGCTAGGGGTAAACGCATTAAATGACGGAAAAGTTGAGCGGATAAACTCAAATCTAAACGTCGTGCGGTGTGGGTAAAAATGAATAGTCTGAGGATACCTAAAACAGATTCAAAAACAGCAACTAATAATAAAGCAATGGCCATAACATCAAGAGTTGCTAAACTCTCCTGTACCATGACTTTATCAATAATTACTTGGGTAATTAATGGTGAAGTTAAACCTAATAATTGTAGGGTAAAAGAAGCGAGTAATACTTCACCTAATAATTTGCGATATTTCCAAACTGCGGGAGTAAACCAAGAAAGATTAAACTTTTCCTGTTGAGAAATTAATTCAACTTGCCATAATTCACCATTCCAAGATGATTCTACTACGGATTGGGTTAAATATTCACAGGTTTGATTTAAGGGATTGGCAATAATTAAACAATTACCTTTCATCCCATACGCGACAACCCAATTATTAATTTCTTCAGAATTCCACTGTAATAAAGCTGGAAAAGATAATTGTCTTAATTCTTTCCAACTTATCTGTAATTTACGCAAAGATAAACCTAATTTCTCTGCGGTTTCTGTGACATTCTTCGGTTTTTGTCCGCGCAGTTGACGTTGTACCCATTCTAATTGCACTCCATTGTTTAAATATTGCGCTACCATTGTTAAACAAGCAGCAGCAGTATTTACACTAATGATAAATGGGTATTCAGAAACTACGGGTTTAGGTGGAGATGGTGGAACACTAACAGATAATTTTGTTTTACTCAAACTTTCTGTTTGTTCCTGTTTATTACTGTCACCTGTCACCTGTTGACTGTCACCTTTATTATGCCAAAATTCATCAAGTTTAGAATTTTGAAAGTTTTTCCAAATTGATGATTTCCAACACAAAACTACAACTTCTTTACTAGCAGAAACAGCTTTACAGTTAGTATATAGAGGTTGTAAATTTCCAAACCATTCACCATCTTGTAAGGTGGCTACAGGTTGACTATTTTGATCTCGTAACCGGACTTTACCAGTAATAATTAAAAACTGGTGTTCTCCTGTTTCTTCTGACCAAATTTTTTCCCCAAGTTGATATTGACAAACTTCTAATTGGTTTTTTAATTCTGCTATTTCTTCAGAATTTAACCAGGATAATGGCGGTTGTTCCCAATGTAAAGCATCTAACACATTGATTCGTAAATTTTGATGATTCAATTGATAATTAGTTATAGTTAGTTGACTTGTAATTTTACGGTCAGGTTTTGAATTTTCTCCCCTATCCATTTCTCAAATAGTTCTGTTTGTAGTGATTGTTTTAGTTGATTATTTTCTAAAGATGCTGGTATAATGCTCTCTAATCTGAATAAACTAAAAAGTCCTTCTAGTTCGATTGGTCCAATTAATTCTCCTGGGTTAGCCGCATCTATGGGCGCTCTTAAAATATCTGGTAAACTCCCTCTGCTAATTGGTCCCATCATCCCGTTAAAGGTTTTTTCTTCAGCTACAGAATATTCTTTTGCTAGTTGTTCAAAGCTACTTCCTTCTTCAATTTGGGTACGTAATTCTTCTATAAGTTCACGGTTATCAACCATGATTCTAGATAGTACAACTCGATCTAAATAAATCTTTCTTTCAATGAAATATTCTGGTAATTTTGGTTCAGTAATTACCGCTTTAAGTTTTTCTAATTTGAAACTAAAGGTGACAGATTCATAAAATGTTGCATAGTCACTACCATTGTTTTGTAACCAGTTTTTAAACTGTTCTGGATCTGTGAGTTGGTTTCTGAGGCGAAAGTCAATTATTGACTGTTCAATTAGTGCGGTACTAACATCTATATCGTTTCTAGTAGCTATTTCTGTTTCTAAAATGTGTTGACGCAGAACATCACTAATAAACTGATTGAGTTTACCGGATACTTGTAGATACTTGACTACTTGCGCTAGTTCAATTTGTTTGTCGTTAATTGTAAGAAATGATGAAGATTCCATGAATTTAATATGATGAATAAAACACTAAAAATCTATACAGGTTTTCCAGGCAATAATAGATAAAACAGTAGAAAAATAAGGTTCATGATGATAAAGATTTGGTGAATTATTTATATCAAAAATAAATAATCATCAAGTTAGCATTCATGGGATAAGTTGATGCTGTTAATTATGAACATAAAAAAGCAGCGATCTTACTGTAAAATCACTGCTGTAATAGTTAATTTATGGTAAAGTATTAAACAGTTATCAATTGCCAAGTTAGTGCTAGAGAAATTGCTACAACTGCCCCAATTAGGGTATTTAAGATATTGACGACTTCGTTAGTTAACCAAGTATATTTAGATTGTAATGTTGCACCAATAACACTTTCTAAATTTGTGGCGATAAATGCAGCAATGATACAAAAAATGATTCCCAAAATATCAATTAAATTCACACTCCAACCAATGAAGGCGATCGCCACAGATCCGACAACACCCGCTAAAGTACCTTCTAAACTTACCGCTCCTTCTGTACCTCTAGCGACAGGTTGCAGCGTCGTAATTAAAAAAGTGCTTTTTCCATACGCTTTACCCACCTCACTAGCGGTAGTATCTGATAATTTGGTGCTAAAACTGGCTACATAGCCCAAACATAACAAAAACTTCAAATCAGGTGCAAGTACCACTCCCACCGCACATAAAGCCGCAATTAACGCCGAACCCCAGACATTTTCAGGACCCCTTGCACCGGATCTTTTTTCTGCAATTCCCGCAGCTTCTTTTTCTTTCATCCCAATACGGGTAACACCTGAACCGACAATAAAATAAAATCCTACTACCAAATAACCAGGACAACCCAATGTTCCCCAAACAATTACACCCAATAACCAAGCATGAAATATTCCCGCAGGAGTGAGTAATTTTTTAGGAATTATGGCGACTATCGCTAATAAAATGGTGTTTAAACCTGCACCTATGATCCAAGGGTTGATGTCATTAAGTAAAGATAACATTGTTAAAGAATGATAGTATTTTCAGTTTTTGATCATACTCGAATTTCCGAAATTTCCGACTGGAGTTTTAGCACTGCTAAACCTCTACAGAAATCAACATTACCCATTTTACGTATATTTTCAACATCAAACCAAAAGATTAATCAAAAAATTAATCAACAATAACCTCTGAGTTATTATTTGTCAAATTACTTAAATTACAGTAAATTAGAAATAATATTTGATTATCATTAATTCTCTAAAACCATGACTCAAGCATTAGCCAAACTTGTTACCTTTGAAGAATTTGTCAACTGGCTACCTGAAAATTCTGGAGTACGTTATGAATTACATAATGGAGAAATTGTAGAAATGGCACAACCTGTAGGAGAACATGAAGAAATTAAAGGATTTACAACAATTAAACTTAGTGCATTAATTGACAGATTAGAACTTCCTTATCTTATCCCCAATCAAGCTATAGTTAGACCTGAAGGTAAAGATTCTGGTTATTTTCCAGATGTGTTGGTCTTAAACCGGGCAAATTTAAAGAATGAAGCATTATGGAAAAAACAATCAATTATCAGTTTAGGTGCATCCATACCTTTAGTAATTGAAATTGTCTCAACTAACTGGCGCGATGATTATTATTTAAAATATGCCGATTATGAAGAAATGGGAATTGCTGAATATTGGATTATAGATTATGCAGCCTTGGGAGGACGTAATTTTTTAGGAAATCCCAAACAACCAACAATTTGTATTTGTAATTTAGTTGATGGAGAATATCAGATTAGTAAGTTTAGAGAAAATGATCATGTAATTTCTCAAACTTTTCCAGACTTAAAATTAACTGCAAATCAGATTTTTCAAGTTGGAATAGTTTAGATTTGCAGTTAATATAAGGTTATTCTGATTCTTTTTTATTTTGCTGTTTTATCGCTTGTTGCACTGTTTCAATATCTAATTCCAGTGCTTCCGCAATTTGTTCTACACTCAACCCCATTTTCAAAAGACGAGGTATGGTTTTTAATTTTGTTGCTAGTTCTGTTTCTTGCTCAACTTCTTGATAAAATCGAGTTTGTCGCCATTCTGTTAATCCAAACATTGCTTCTAACTCCTGACGGGTATAGGTGGAAAACTTGTAAATTAGCATCCTTTCTACTAATTCTAAAAGATAACGACTCTTAGCCGCATCTGCTTGTTGTACTAAACTAATTAAACTTCTCGCTGTTTCTACTGCTTCATCTTCTGGGGAAACTACTAATTTAATAATTCCTAAACCAATGGAAGATGATGTATCTGTTAATTCATCTAAATAAATTACATGAATTTGTCCATTTTGCAGTGAAGTTTGATAAGCGAAGGGAATACCAGGATCAAGACTTCGTTTAGCCCACAATACTACAGCTTGCCATTTTTTATCAGGTTTATACTGGTTTAAATAGAGAAATACTTCAGTAATTGATCGCCAGTATAAATTATCATCACCTTGAAATTGAACTTCGACAAAATAAATGGGATCTTCTGGGTATTCTGGTTTGGGTAGAAATACCCCATCTATGCGTCGTGCTAGTTCTTTTATTTCCACTGATGAAAATTCATAGTGTGTAGCTAGTTGGGTTGGTTTTTCCAGCAGTTCAAATAAGACGCTGGGGAGGTTTTGCAGGAGGGTGTAAAATATGGTGTCTGTCTTCATTTTTAGTGAGAAGCAGAGTGTAAACTTTTGTCAGTTTACAATAATCAATGGAGAAATTTATTACTATATTACGATTGTTAAATTAACTGATTTTTTAATTCTTGAGGTGACATAACTAAAATAGGTGAACCCTCAAATCCATTTGCATCACGAGTAACAATTGCCTCCAACCCCCATTTAATCGCAGATGCTACTTGTACCGCATCTTCAAAGTCAGTTAATTTTAATTCTATAGCTTGCTCAAGCACTGCACGATCTACTGTACAAACCTCCATTAATTCTAATAATTGAGTTACTGCTGTAATTGCAATTTCAGAACTTTTAGTATGTCGTCCAACCAAGTAATGCACATCTGTTATTGTTGTCGCTGAAATAAATCCTTCAATTTGTCCTAATTCAACTGCTTCTAGTAAAAATGCAGCATTAGTTACAAAAGGTTCACGCGCTAACAAAGCATCTAATAAAACATTAGTATCAAATAGAATTTTCATTATAAATATTTTTGCGCCAATCTTTCATTTAGTAAAGTTTTCACCTCTTCATCTGTAGGTGGTGGTGTGTCTGTTTTGGCAATACCAATTAAACTTGCAGCTAAACCTTTTGGTTTTGTAGCTGAATGTGTTTTTGGTAGGAGAGAGCGAGTTAAAAAATTGATTAATTGTCTACGTTCTTCGACAGATAATTTGAGTGCTTGATCTTGAAATTCATCTAAGGTCATAATAATCATCTCTAAATATATAGCACTATTTTATTTTAATATATTGGAATGGCGTTATAGTAAAAAACTTCAAAAACTATTTTCATAATCAAAAATTATCAACCCCTTCAATAACAAAGACTCTTTCAGGAGTCCTCGCCAAAAAACAAATTTTGGTATTCAGAACGTCTTTACCGGATTTCCTCGACCTTTAAGGTAACGGGATGTCATGTTTAAACCATGTCTGCTACATCCTATGTATTTATTATAGCTTATAAAGTTGGTTTTTACGAAAAGGTGATCGCTTGGCAATTTACCAACTCCTCATAAAAATGGCGATATCACTAACACTGATATCTATCTCTTATATGGTTATGGTAATACGTTCCCTTAGAATCAGCTAATAACAAACCTTCATATATATCTTTTGGAACATTACAGAAGTCGTATGTTCCTCTTTTAGTGAATTGAATTTTCATACGCCTAGTTGTTTCATCATATCCAACAGCACTGATGGCTCTTGATCTTAATGGCTGCATATTCATTTTGTTATCTCCATCGGGATGAATAAAAACTATTCTTTAGTATACACATATTTTATCTATCAGATACCAAATATGGATAAGAATTTACGCAGATCAATTAAACATGATGTATCACTAACGAGAATTTGCATCTGATAACTGTGGTCCCTTCAAACCCATTTCTACATTTTCTACCCTTGTACGCAACAGTTCTGAAGCCTTAAATAATGAAATCAAATCTTCAGCTAAAGCACGATAACACAACCTCTCAAAACGTCTCGGTTGTTCATACTCTCCTCTTTTATTTTCAGGTTCTAATTCTTCTGGTTCTTGAGTACGCCAATTTCTGGCTACAGATTGAAACATATAGGTAAGAACAGAAGATTCAATAATACCAATGTCCCGTAAACGTACAAGTAAAGCTGCACCACTCACCCGGTAAATTTTTTTCAGGTAAATCAATTCTTGATAACCTAAAGAATGGCGATGTTTACCTACTTCCTTTTCCAAATGAAAACGAGGCATTAAAAAAGCTCCCGCAAATCTAGTTGCTGCTTTTTCTTCATCCTTATCAGATAAATATTGAGGATCAATCAACCGATGACATAATTCATGAGCAAGGGTTAGTCTTCTGCGCTCCAAGGAACATTTTTTGTTAACAACAATTACAGGTAAATCACATAAACCTACTGGTCTTTTGACAAGACAAGTAAAACCAGAAACCGCATTTGGTAAATCAACAATCAGAACTTTTAAGCCTTTCTCTTCTAAAAGTTCTGTCATATTAGGAATCGGATCAAAACCTAGTTTCCAATGATTGCGTAAATTGTTAGCTAAGTCTTCTGATTCCTCAATAGAATGAATTACTTTTAGTTGCTCAAAAGGCTGTTTCCAATTAGTACCATCTAGTTCTAAAATCTGCTCAATTTGCAAGTATCTTTCTACCCATTCAATCACTTCCGTTTCCACACGGGCGCGATCTTTTGCAGTGGTGCTTGCTTTGGTACGAAAATCAACAGCAGTTAATTCAATTCCTTGACTATCCATTAAGTAACCCAAAGTTACCCCCAATGCTTTGCTTAAAGCAATCAAAACATCAGAACTAGGAGTCATTTCACCGCGTTCATATTTACCTATCGCTTGTGCGGAAACTTTGCCACCCATAGCTTCGGCTAAACCACGCAGTGAGTAACCCGCTTTTTTTCGAGCTAGTTTAATACGAGTGCCAATCATGACGGTGGTTAGTTTACAAATTTATGTTAGTATATTTATTGTAAACTATTATGGGAATAAAAAACCCCATAAAGGAGACATTATGTCAAAAGTCCATATCGTCCCACATAACGGCGCATGGGCGGTAAGAGTTGAAGGCGACCCCTTCCCATTGAGAATTTACCGAACTCAATACGGAGCGATTGACTTTGGAAAAAAAGTTGCCCAATCTTATTTTATGGAACTGGTCATTCATCGCTCCAATGGAAGATTTCGTGAGGCTTGGTCTTATGGAAATGATCCATATCCCCCCAGAGGCTAAACAAGAAGCCCCAAAGATGTGGGAGTCTAAGGGGCTTGAATAAATCAAATGGTATTTGAGGCTGTGGTAATATCTACAGCCTTTTCTTTAATTTTCAGTTTAACCCGTTTTACTACTAAAATTTATAAAATATTTATATTCTCCCACCCACTCCCACCATGAACAAAACCATATTTCACCTCGCCTTCCCCGTCACCAACATCCCCCAAACCAAAGAATTTTACATTGATGGTTTAGGCTGTATCCCCGGAAGAGAAAACCCCCACGCCTTAATTCTCAACCTTTACGGACATCAATTAGTTGCCCACATCACCAAAGAAATTTTAACACCCCAAAAAACTATTTACCCCCGACATTTCGGTTTAATTTTCACTCAAGAAACTGACTGGAAAGAATTACTAGAAACCGCAAAAACCAAACAATTAAATTTTAGAGAAGAACCTAAAAGCCGTTTCTTAGATTCTCCCCTAGAACATCACACATTTTTTCTAGAAGATCCTTTTTACAACTTAATGGAATTCAAATATTATCGTTATCCAGAAGCAATTTTTGGCAGTTCTGAATATACAGAAATTGGTGATAGGTGACTGGGGACTGGGAAGATGAATAACCCAATGCCCAATGCCCAATGCCCAATGCCCAATAACTAATAACTAATAACTAATAACTAATAGGTTCATCTAATGCTGCTGCTACTACTTCAAAAGTTCTCTTATCTGTTAACATCCAAGGATGCAGGGCAACGGGTATAATAAATTCCTTACCCACAGGTATTCTTGAACTTTCAGCAGGGACAATCATTAAATCATAAGGTGTCCAAATAGATGTAAAATTCAACTTTTTCAACATCTCTATATCGGAATTTAAGTCATTTAAAAAATCACTATCAGGCTGCATTTGTAAAGCACCCTTTAACCAGGCTAAATATGCAATATTTGTGCCATTATGTGGTGAAGAAATAGTAATAAATCTCTTAACTCTTTCTATTCCCCCCAATCTTTGAATATAATAACGGCTAACAATTCCCCCCATACTAAAACCCACTATGTCTAATGGTTGTTCTGGTGCAAAGTTGGTGTTTACATAATTTGCTACTTGTTGCGCTAGTTTGTCTAAAAGCTCAGAACCGTTATTAGGAATTAAATCAAGCGCAGAAACTATCCTACCCTGTTTTCCCAGGTAACGCGCCATTTTATTAAAAACCGCGCCTGTATCGTTAATTCCATGTACCAGTAAAACAGGGTTACGTCTTTTTTCTTTTAAAATAGGACTGTGCTTTTTTGTTTTGTTATCCATAGTAATACTCTTAAAATAAATCTGTGAAAATTTGTCAGTATTCATGAAATCCAATTTTAGGAGATTCTGTAGAAAATATAACCAAGTACCAAAGCTATTGGTATCAAGGCTGTGACAGTTTGTGCAGTTACTTAGTTATTATTAATTTTTATTAAGAAAAGTCTCATAATCTTGCTTATAGATACGGTAAGATTTAATAATGATTTGGCAGTCTTTCTGGGTTATTTTGCAGTTGTAATGAAGTCATAACAACTACCCCAGAGAATGACTACAAGGTGATTAAGTAAAAATCCCTAAAATTATTACCGTTAGCAATTTTGGCAACAAATGTAAAATTATGTTGCGATAGTTAACAAATAAGGTAAAACTGTAAAATTTTCACAACATTAACAACAGGAGAAAAAGTCATGTTTGGATTTATCAAAAAGTTAATTGGTGGTATTTTTGGTTTCCTGGGTGGTTTGTTTGGCAAAAAAAATGAATTTTACTTAGAACTCAAAGAAGAAGCAGGAGAAACAGCAGCAGCGCCCGCACCAGCGCCCAAAGCAGAACCCGCTACAGTAACCACAGCAGAACCTGTGAAAGCAGAGAAAGCACAACCAGCGAAGGTAGAGAAAGCAAAACCAGCTAAACCAGAACCAGTAAAAGCAGCTAAAGCAGAACCCGCACCAGCAGCAGAAACAACTTTTGCACCCAAATATTTACTATCTACAGGTTCTAGTTCTCGTCGTCGTCCTGGTGCTAATATGAATAGCTTTTTAGACATGGCACGTCAAGTTAAAGTACCTGGATAAATTTGGTATTTACTAATTATTAATAAAGTTGGTCAATCAGTTTTTATTTGTGAATAAAGTCAAATTCTTTGATTGACCATTCCCCTATTTTGATTCGTCATTTCTGGTAAAAATGATTCCACTGTATAAATGAAAAGCTGAATCCCAATTGCTTTTCTCTTTCCTGTAAATTTGGATGTTAGCAGGGATTTTATTTAGGGTTTCTGTTTGATCCAAAACCCCTTCTCCGAAAGGTTGAAACTCTGACCATACTTGAGTATTAGTAGTGTTTTCATTAATCCAGCTAATTAAATTATTCCAATTAATTCTCATGGTGTTTTGTGTAGCATTGGGTGAAATTTCTAAACCCTGTTGAAAATCGTAACCACTGTCATAAATTCTTAAAATACTGCGTCTTTCGGGTAAGTGTAAATCGCAAAAGTGAGCATAATCTTGAGTTTGGGTTTTCCGTTCTAATTTACCCCGAACATTCAAATCAACAACTTCTTCAAAAATAGGTAATAAACCCATTACTTTAGCTGTTACTTCTGACCAAGAAAAACTCAAAGAACCCATTTGATTATTGTTACTCGTACAGACAACATGAGGGTTTTTAGAAGATTGAGAAAAGTATTTAACTTGATAAACTTGAATATTTTGAATGTGTGATAATTTCAACCAAAAACAGGAAATTCCGGCTTGTTGTAATTGTTTACCATAAAACTGCATTTCCCCAATTTTACCAATACGATAAACTCGCCAAGCACGACTAGGTAAAACTAACCTAGCAGAATATGGGTCAATTTGCATAATTTTAGCAAATTCTTTTGCCGCTAAAGTTCTTTGTTCACTGTTAATGTTAGTTGGTTCTAAAACTAAAATTCCCTGTTCAGCATTAGTTGGTTCTGCGGTTGCTTCTGCAATAGCTTGTTTTCTTTCTGCTTTTTCTGCATCTTCCAAACGTTGTAAACCCTGACGTGCTTGGGACAAAATTTTATTATTAATTGTTACCTTTAATAGTTGACGATAAATTTTTTCTGCTTCCTGACGTTTCCCGGAAACTTCCTGTAATTTCGCTACATATAAATGTACCCAAGGATCATCAGGTGATTTTTTAATTAATGGTTTGAGTAATTTAGCTGCGGTTTGGTAGTCTTGACGTTCCAAGGCGGTGTTAACTTCTTCTAACATAACTTTTATACTTCATGAATAGCGGTAATTAAGGATAAGGCAACTATGGGAGCGGTGACAGCGCGGAGGATACGACGACCCAGGGAAACGGGCTGAAATCCTGATTCTATGGCTATTTCTAGTTCTGTATCTGTCCATCCTCCTTCGGGTCCAATGGCGATGATCATTTCTGGTAAGGAATTATTAATTACCTTAGTTAAATGGGGATATTCACCACGTGCTTCACAGATATAACGATGATTTATTTGACATTCACTAATGGCAGTTTTAAAAGATACAGGTTCTAAGATAGTGGGAACAAAAGCCCTTTCTGACTGTTCAGAGGCTTCTGTGGCTATGCGTTGCCAACGTTCTAGTTTTTGGGAACTGGGTTTTAATAAGGTGCGATCGCTCAACACAGGTAAAATATAAGTTACACCCAATTCAGTACAACAACGGACAATATCATCAAAACCATTGCCTTTGGGTAGTGCCATCATTAAAGTGATAGATACTGGTAGTTCTGTTTTTACCTCCAATGGTTCTAAAATATGGGCTTTTTCTGCTGTTAACTGTGCTAACCACCATTTACCTTTGCCATCCATTACAATAAATTTATCCCCATCTCCTAACCGCAACACCCTGAGTAAATAATGTTTTTGTTGTGGTGTTAAGATAATAGATGTTTCTTGGATTTGGGAATTGTTGATGGTAATGCGTTGAAGTTGGGACATAGTAGATATTTTTGCAGTTCAGGGATTTTGAAAACCTCTGATATTGAATTTTTAACTATTGTATATAAGTTACCCAAAAATTAGAGAATAATTAACTATTCCAGGCACAAAGAACATAAAGGAGAGAAAAGGAAGCATCCCAAATGTGTAAATTTATTTTGATCTCACAGAAAAAATGATCCAAGGTCTTGATATGATTGAACCGCAAAGGACACAAAGAACACAAAGGTAAGAGAGTTTAAGAGATTTTTTAGTTTTGCGGCGGTTATTTTTTCTGGCTTTGGGATGCGGATAGAGAAAAGTATTTTTACTTATTGTGGTTTGATTATCAAATTATATTTTTAAGACTGTAAATTTGATGATTTTTAAATTAAATTGAATAATATTAAAAATGTGTCTATATAACTGTTATTTAATTTTTGCACAAAACTCATTCAGGTCAAACTAAAATGCCAAAATGGAAATTATCTACAGAATTTAGCTTTGATAGCGCCCACTTCATCAAGGACTATAATGGACCTTGTGGGAGAATGCACGGTCACACTTACAAGGTCAGAGTAGAGGTACAATCATCACAGTTACATTCTTCCGAATATTGTCCTCATCCGGTGATGATAGCTGATTTTAGAAGTTTACGGTGGGCAAAAAAAGATGTTACCCAAGGGGGGTTAGATCACTGTGTTCTCAACGAAGTGTTACCACCGGAATATGAAACTACTGCGGAGATGATCGCTAAGTATATTTATGATGAAACTAAAAAGCGATTACCTACAGATGTAAAACTCAAAGTGGCAGTGTCAGAAACGCCTAATTCGTGGGCTGAATATGAGGATGATTAAGAACAATTTTTTGCAGATTCTCATGGTTTAATTTTTAAGGTGATAATTAATAACTATGAGATATGCAGCAAAAATCAGCCGCCTTAAAGTTTGTAATTTTACTTGGTTTTGTTAGTCTCTGTGCCGATGCCACCTATGAGGGGGCGCGTAGTATTACGGGGGCTTATCTAGAAGTATTAGGTTCTAGTGGCACGGCAGTAGGACTCATAGCGGGTTTTGGGGAACTGATAGGTTATGGGTTTCGCTTAGTTATCGGTTATCTCAGTGATCAAACTCGCAAATATTGGGGAATTACAACTTTAGGCTACATTTTAAATACGGCAGTTGTTCCATTTTTAGCCTTAGCAGGGAGGTGGGAAGTAGCCGCAGGTTTGATGATGGCTGAACGTACTGGTAAAGCTATCCGTACCCCTCCCAGGGATGCCCTGTTATCCTATGGTGTGAGTCAAATTGGGAGAGGGTTTGGTTTTGGTTTACATGAAGCGATGGATCAAACAGGTGCTGTCATGGGGCCTTTGGCTGTGGCTGCAATGGTTTATTTTCAAGGGGAATATCGCAATGGGTTTACTATTTTAATTGTTCCAGCGGTTTTAGGGTTAATTGTATTATTAATTCTGCAATTTCTCTATCCTCAACCTAGTGATTTTGAAGTAGAAACACACACAGATCCAGAAGCTAAATTACCCCAAATTTTTTGGATTTATTTAATTGCTGTGGGCATTATTGCTGCTGGATATGCTGATTTTCCTTTGATTGCTTTTCATTTTCAAAAGGCTGAAATTGCTTCTGGTTTAACTATTCCTTTGTTTTATGCTTTAGCTATGGCGGTGGATGCGGTGGCAGCGCTGATATTTGGATACTTTTTTGATATTTTTGGTATTTATATCCTGATTATTGCGGCTTTAATATCGTCTTTGTTTGCACCATTGGTATTTTTGGGAAATACTAATTTAGCTATTTTAGGAATGGTATTTTGGGGTATTGGCATGGGAGCGCAAGAATCTGTTCTCAAAGCGGCGATCGCCAATCTTGTTCCTATGAATAAACGAGCAACAGCCTATGGAATTTTTAGCACAGGCTACGGTTTATCCTGGTTTTTAGGTAGTGCTTTAATGGGTTTTTTATATGATCACTCCATTACTTTTTTAGTGGGTTTTTCTGCCATAACTCAACTTTTATCAATTCCTTTCTTTGCATGGGTAAAATTACGGGCGGCTACACCTTCCCAAACTTCCCCAGATATTTCCACCAACCAGTGAATAACTGAAAATAGGGAACAGGGAACAGGGAACAGGGAACAGGTAAGAAAAGTTTTGGTATGTGCTGGGTTTATTTTGCACGACTACTTATCTATGACTTTTAGACTGTCAGGGAATTAGGATCTGGTGTAGAAGATGGTTCTAGTTTTTTGAGTGTGTTTATTTCTTCCGCTGTAACATCTTCTGTATGATGGCGAATAATTGGGGGGCGGATAGCCACAATTATGGTTTTAATGACTACTGCACAGGGAACAGCAACAATTACCCCTAAAAGTCCGGCAACTCTAGCACCAGTAAGTACAGATATTAAGATCCACACGGGGTTTAAACCTGTAAAACTGCCTAAAATGCGGGGGGCGATGATGTTTTCGAGAATTTGCTGAACGATGACTGCTGCGGCTAAAACTCTCGCCCCCATCCATACATCTTGTAAGGAAACTAACAAAGTTGTGGCAGCTATACCCACAGAACCACCAAAGGGTATCAGTGCCATGATACCGATCGTTAAGCCGAATAATAACCCATAGGAGACTTTTAACCACAGAAAGGCAGGAATTAAAGCCGAGGCCATGCAGGTGGATAAAATTAATTGGGTGATGAAGAAATTTTGAAAACTTAAACGTACTGTTCTGGAAAAAGGTTCTCGAAATCTTGTGGGTAGCCATTCTACTAAACTTTCCCACAGTTCTCCACCATGCTGTAACAAGTAGAACGTTAACACCATTGTCAGTAAGAAATCTAATAAACTGGTAAAGGTGACTACCGCTAAATTTAAAACTTGTCCGGCGATCGCCTGTAGTTGTCCCTTGACGCGATCGTTAATTTGCACCACAATGGCATCGAGATTAATGGGTAAACCGATGTTTTCTGCTCTCTCGTTTAACATCATTAATTGCGATCGCCCAGAGTCTATTAACTCCGGTAAACGGTTCACCAACTGTTGAGCTTGGGTAAGCGCCAGGGGAAACAGAGTCACACCCAGAGCTAGTAAAATCGCCAAAGCTGTTAAAAATACTAAAATAGCCACCTGTTCTCTTTTAGCACCGTGCTTTTCCATCCAACTAACTGGATAGTTAAGTAAAAATGCTAAAACTGAAGCTCCCACTAAAATCACGATCAGAGAGTGGAAGTAGTTGAAAATCGCTGATATTGCCCAACCATTGAGAACCAATAAAGGCGCAAGTAAGGCGATCGCGGCTATCCGTGCTACTGGTGTAAATTGTTGCCACCAGTCTAGTAGCTTTCGTGTCTGCATTTTCCGCTGATTAGGTGTAGAACTAAATAAAACTTGGGTAAACTTGAGTAAAATAATTGCTTACAGACTATTACAGCAGATTGTCGCCAAAGGAGGTACAAACCCAAAACTGAGAACCAAAACTAAAAACCAAAACTGAGAAGTTTTGTGGTTCAGTCATCCTGTCTACTAGGAATGTATCTCATTGAAGATGAAACTTGCTGTACTTCTAATTTAGGATTAGGCTCACTAAAATGCAAAACATACCCCCCATTGATAACTCCCTAGAACCTAGCCATTCTGCCACATCCAAAAGATTACTACTTTTTTACCTCATTCCTGTCATTGGATTTTTTCCTTCTCTGTGGACTCTCTATAGTCGTAAAGGTAGTCGGGAACAATTAGCGGTGAGTCGTCTGTCAGTTACCTTAGTTTTTACCTGGTTGTTAGGATACTTACTACTTGCTTCCAGTGCCACTACTTCAGATTTTTTAACATTGCGTTTATTAATTCTTAATAGTTTTTTTACCTCTGGTTACTTCCTGGTTAGTGTGTGGTTAATATTCCGTATTATTCAAGGCAAATCCCACAGATTACCAGGATTCAGCAACTTGGCAGAGAGGATTTTAGGTAAATACTAAATTCACTAATTGTCTATCTTCTCTATTTTTCAGACTCAAGATTTAAGTCAGTATTGAGACAGAATTAATTACACCACAGATTCTTCCGTTCGCTGTTCTCTCTTCCCACATCTAACTAAGTTTAGCGACTACCGGAACACCAGCCAGAATCACAACCTACAATAAATTTGAGTAAATAACTATAGAGGTGATAACTTAAAGCAAGTAATAAAGCAAGTAATTATAAGAACTAATGATGGACCTATTACCAAGTTTTTGAACTTAGCTCTCAAATAAGCAATTAATTAGTTAACATTTGGCAAGGTAGGAATGTATAGACAATCTACCCGGAAAAGTAGCTAAATCTAGTTTACTGTCGCCATACCACAATCAACCTCTCCGGATAATCTCAAAAATCAGAGAAATCCAGGTACAGGTCTTGTAGTATCAACAGTAGGAAAAAGTCAGCAATATTAATTCTGATTCATAGCAGTAAACAAAGTAGTTAGGATATCAATTGTTAGTGTGTTAGTGCAGCTTAGTATCAGCCAGTCATGACACTAAGGCTAAAACAGGTTTTTACTATTTACCTTGGACGAGTTTACAAAAGCTCAACCTCTACTGATTCTTGATTCCTGACTCCTGCTATATCTAGATTTTATAGTCAAAGCAAGCAAATAACAGCATTTTATCAGTCAGTGTGAGGAAATCTGTGACTAGTCAAAGAACATCAGCAGACAACAAAAAATCGGCTAAAGCTAAAACCAGAGCAAAAAGCAAACGAAAATTAAAGTCAGGACGTTGGTTATGGTTTGCTTTAGGAATGGGTGGTATTGCAATGGTTTCTGGTATGGCAGGAGCATTGTTAGCAGTTTCTTGGGATAGTACACCATTACAACAAGCTCAGTTAACAGCTAAAGAGGCCGCTGTTTTTGAAAGTGATAGCATTTCTGGTAGTGGTTTGAAGTTTTCTCAATTAACTCGCCCGGTGAATATTTTAGTGATGGGTATGAGTGTCTTACCTCACGATGTGCAAAACCCACCCGGCGAAACCAGTCAGCTAGGTTATCACCCTCAAATTAACTCTTTTGATGGTTTAGCTGATGTCATGCTCTTGATCAAATTTGATCCAGAGACTAAAAAAATTACCATGCTTTCCATTCCCAGAGATACTCGTACCGAAATCGAAGGGTTTGGAGTGAAAAAAATTAATGCTGCCAACGTTGATGGTGGCCCTGCTTTAACCGCTCAAACAGTTAGTAATTTACTTGGGGGCATTGGCATTGATCGCTATGTGCGAATTAATGTTTTAGGTGTTAGTAAACTGATAGATGCCTTGGGGGGAGTCACAGTTTATGTACCTAAAGACATGAAGTATGTAGATGAATCTCAACATTTGTATATTAATTTGAAAGCAGGGAAACAACATCTAGAAGGAGATCAAGCATTACAACTACTGCGTTTTCGCCATGATGAACTAGGGGATATAGGCCGCATCCAGCGTCAGCAGATGGTACTACGAGCCTTAATTGATCAGACATTGAACCCTGGCACATTAACCCGATTACCAGACATTCTGAATACAGTAAAAGATAATATTGATACAAACTTAACAGTTGAAGAACTCGTAGCCTTAGTAGGATTTGGGACAAGAACCAACCGTTCTAACATGGAAATGTTAATGTTACCGGGGCGGTTTAGTGAAAAAAATGAATATGAATATAGTTATTGGATACCTTATGAACGAGAAATTCGGAAATTAATGGTACAAAATTTTGGCTTCAAATCAGAAGAATCAGAAACATTTGATCAAGAAATAATTGATCCTGCCAGAATACGTGTAGCAATACAAGATAGCACAGGTGGCGATCGCTCTCAAATCCGCCCCTTAATAACAGCCTTAGAAAAAGCTGGATATACCAACATTTTCATATCTAAACCTTGGGGTGAACCCTTAGAAGTAACTAACATTGTTGCTCAAACAGGTGATAGTGTCAGTGCAGAATCTATTAGAAATACACTAGGATTTGGAGAAGTAAAAGTAGAAAGTACAGGTAATATAGGTTCTGATATTAGTATTCAAGTAGGTAAAGATTGGTTAGAAAACAAACCTTTTTTTGACACTCAAATCAGATAGTCAGAATTTAGAATTTAGAATTTAGAATTTAGAATGAAAGATGGAGAATTGAGAATAGGGAATTAAGTAGTAAAAATCTTTTCTCCCCATCTCCCCATCTCCCCATCTCCCCATCAATTTTATAAACCCATTACTTGACGGTAGTGGGTTTCAATTTGTGCTACACCTGGTGATGTTCCTCTGGTTTCCCATTGACTGCGGTTAAATAATTCTGTTTTTAATTCCTCAACATCAACAGTGGTAAATTTACCATTAGCAATAATTTGTTTACCATTTACCCAAGCACAATTAACAACATTAACAGGACGACCTAAAACTAATAAACCAATGGGATCTGTACGTGGTAATAAAGATAAACTTTGTAAATCATAAAGTACCAAATCAGCTTTTTTACCCACAGTTAAAGAACCCAATTGATCAGCTAAACCTAAACCTTTTGCACCACCTAAACTAGCCATTTCCACAGCTTGACGGGGGGTAATCCAGGATTGATAATCAAAATCAGTGACATTATGTAAAATCGAACCAATTTTAATAGCTTCCAATAAATCCTGAGAATCATTACTAGAAGCACCATCACAACCAAAAGTGACATTTACACCAGATTGAATATATTTTAAAACTGGGGCAATTCCACTACCTAAACGCAAATTACTTAATGGGTTATGAACAACAGTAGATTGAGTTTTTGCCAAGATTGAAATATCATCATCAGTTAACCAAACACAATGGGCTAAACTGGTTTTATCATTTAAAAAACCGATTTGATCGAGATGTTCAACCCCACTACAACCATATTTTTCTTGTGCTAACTTTTTCTGAGCTTTAGTTTCTAATAAATGGGTATGACGGCAAAGTTGATAACGTTCACTTAATTCTGCACAACCAGTAAATAAAGCATCCGTGCATAATTGAATTCCCGTAGGTGCAACTAAAATATTTATTCCTGACTCTGGATGGTGAAACTTAATTATAGCTTCCTCTATAATTCCTAAAGTTTCCGCAGTTGGACGAAAATAAGATTCATGTTCCGGTAAAGATTTTCCTCCTGGTAAACCCGCAGTTAAAGATTCATCTTGAATTAAAGGTGCAATAAACGCCCTAATTCCTACTTGTTGATAAGCACGCACCGCTGTAGTAATAGTTTCTAATTCTTGACCTGGTATTAACACCAAATGATCAACTACACTTGTTCCCCCAGAAAGTAAAGTTTCTACAGCAGTTCCTAAAGCACTCAGATAAACTTGTTCAGTATCCAGAGGAGTAAAATCATAAAGGTGAGCTAACCATAATTCTAAAGGTAAAGGTGGAATAATTCCCCGTTGCCATTTTTCTGAAGAATGGGTGTGTGCATTAAAGAAACCAGGTAGAAGTAGTTTATGTTCACCGTTAATTTCTGTACCGATAATATCTAAATCTTCACCAATAGCGGTAATAGTACCATTCACAACCTGTACATCTGTAGTTGTGTAACCATTTGTAACGGCAATGAGAGCTTTTTTGATAGTAAAGTTCATGATTTTAAACGAAAGTTAAGTTACTGAACAATGTAGATAATTTCAGGTTACAAAGTAAGCAATGATCTAAGGTGTTAGCATTTATGAATCTACCATTACAACAGTTAGGAGTTTACCCCAATGCTTGGGGAGTAAATGAAACCTTTGCAGATATTACACGGCCGCAAAAAACCCCTCACCCTGTTATTTTATCAACTGAAACCAAAACCCTGCGTTTAGATTTAGCAAAAACCGCCATTATTATCATTGATATGCAGAATGATTTTTGTCATCCTGATGGTTGGTTAGCGCATATTGGTGTAGATGTCACTCCTGCACGTCAACCCATTGCACCTTTACAAAATTTATTACCAAAATTGCGAGATTTGGAAGTTCCAGTAATTTGGTTAAATTGGGGAAATAGAGCGGATTTATTGAATATTAGTGCAGGTTTGCTTCATGTTTATAATCCTACAGGGGAGGGTGTAGGTTTGGGTGATTCTTTGCCTAAAAATGGTGCAAAAGTTTTAATGAAGGATAGTTGGGCGGCGGCGGTAGTAGATGAATTATCAATACTTTCTCATGATATTTGCATTGACAAATATCGAATGAGTGGTTTTTGGGATACACAGTTAGATAGTATTTTAAAAAATTTGGGAATAACAACAATATTGTTTGCTGGTGTGAATGCTGATCAATGTGTTTTAACTACTTTATGTGATGCAAATTTTTTAGGATACGATTGTATTTTAGTCAAAGATTGTACGGCGACAACTTCCCCTGAATATTGTTGGTTAGCTACTTTATATAACGTTAAACAATGTTTTGGTTTTGTCACAAATTCAAAAGAAATTATCACAGGAATTAGGAGTCAGTAGTCAGGAGTAAGTAGTCAGGAGAAGAAGGCGTGATAGGAAAGATTAATAACCTATCAACTATCAACTGTCAATTATCAACTATCAACTATCAACTATCAATTATGGTTACAACTCGTTGCGTAATTCCAGTAATTAAATCACCACAGGATTATCAAACATTTCGGATTAGTCCTAAAGACTCAAATCGGTTAGCAATAATTTTTGATTCTACTACGGCAAATACTTCTATAACTTGTTGTGTAGAAATTTTTGATGTGGGGGGACAAACGCCACCAAATCGTCATCAATGGGCGGTGGAAATGTTTTTTATTCTCAAGGGAGAAGGGGTTGCTATTTGTGATGGCAAGAAGGTAAATATTAAGGCTGGAGATAGTTTATTAGTTCCTCCTACGGGTACTCATTTAATTAGAAATACGGGTAATTCTCGACTTTATACTTTGACGGTGATGGTCCCTAATGAGGATTTTTCAGAGTTAATTAGGAGTGGAATTCCTGTAGATTTAGATGATGAAGATATGGCGGTTTTAGGTAGGTTAGATTCTTTGAAAATTGTTTGATTAATTCTAGCCACCAGCCAGGGAATAAATTCCCTGTCTCATAGCGAAAGTCGGTTAAAACCGACTAATAGTTTAAAAGTAGGAATGGTTTGTAAGATGAAACCAATATATAGATGCTCAGAAAAAATATTCCTAGTCAAAAATTTGTTAGGTAATGTTCATCTGTGAAAATAGCTGTTGCCAGTCAATTTGATCTGGTCTTTGTCCTTGATTTCCGATTGCAAAAATCTGATTTTCTGTATTTGGAGAAAATAAACTTTCTACACAAGCAGCGGCTACATCTATCCGACTTGCATCACCATTTAGTTGATCACCTTTTGCTAATACTACGCCTAATTTACCACCTGTGGTTATTTGTAGAAGTGTGGCTAAGTCATAGGCGGTAAATGGACCATCTATTAAACGTCCTGGGCGAATAATTGTGTAGGGAATACCGGAATTAATTATTGCTGTTTCTCCTTTTTGTTTAGCATCTAAAACACCGAAACTGTTGAGGATGTTAAAGGGAAATTGATTTTTTCTTTCTATTCCGCAGGAGGATACAAACACGAATCTTTGTAAATTTTTGGGTGCAGCGTTGACTAAGTTTTCCACTGCTTGATAGTCAACTATGAAGGGTGTATTTTTGGCTTTGCTTTCAATTAATTGAGGGTTAAATAATGCTTGTCCCCATTCTAATATATTGGGTTGTGGATCAAATTCCCATCTTTCGGAAGGAAAAGCGGTTGTTCCGGTACAACAAATAATAGATGTAATGTTTGACATTGCTTGAGGGAGAGTTTCCGGTTTACGGATGTCACCAATGGCAATTTCTACTTTGTTAGTAAACATTTTTTCTGCTTTTGCTGCATTGCGGGTGAGGATGCGAACTGATAAACCTTTTTCTAAAAGTTTGCTAACTACTAATTGTCCAACTCCACCTGTTGCACCAGGGACTAATATTAAATCTGACATAGGATGAAAATGTGTTTAGTTATATAGTGGTAATGAGTTGATTTTACCATTATTCAGAGCAAAAAATTATAAATTGAATAACTAAAATAAGCCAAAATTCTTAATATCAATTAATTGATAATTTCTATTTCTCAACATTTATTATAAACATTTATTGTTCAACATCAAGCAAAATTCTAGTTTTACCTTTATGTCCATGAATTAATTCTATTTGTTCTAACCCAGCGATATACCAAGCGGTAGAGGTAAATTCTGTTAACCATTGCATGACAGCTAAACCGCCAAAACCTTTAAAATGACATCCTACTGCTACTGTACCAGTGCCGCTAATTCCTGTGACATCTTTTTTTCGTTCTAAGCGAAAAGTATTGATTTCATATTCATTGAATGATGTTTGTGTAAAGATAATTTCTCTGCCTCTTTTTTGTTGTAAACTTTGGAAAGAGGTAAAAGACGGAAAAGTACCGTGACTGGGGTTTGGTAAAGTGCGGGCGATCGCCACCTGTCCATCTGGTAAAATTGCACCACCAGCTAAAACTTGTAATAACGGTGGTTTTTCTGGTTGAATTAACCAAAATTTAGTAATTTTAGTAATTTTATTCATAATTTGAAATTGCATAGATGACACAAAATTATTGTCAATTTGGCTGTTCTGCTGACTAATACGTGATTAATATGGTTATGAGTATTACCTCAACTCTCTACCTAAATCATAGAGAATGTTAGTAGTAATACATACAAAATAGTTATCAAGATAAATTATCCAACTTTGTTTATTATTATACGGAACAAACAGTCAAGGAAGTGAAAGATGTAACTAGGGGCATATATTCAACATTACAGAGATGATCACTGTAATCATCTCAGAGATAAGACAATAATTACAATTTAGAGGTTAATCTATCAGGAATGTACTCCCATGAGAAAAAAAAGCAACAAAATTTATAAACAATCAGGAGTGATTCCCTATCGAGTCACAGATGGCAAAATAGAAGTATTGTTAATTACTACTCGCAAAAGTCAAAAGTGGGTAATTCCCAAAGGTGGAGTTTGTAAAGGTATGACTCCTCATGACTCCGCAGCTAAGGAAGCATGGGAAGAAGCGGGAGTAGTTGGTAGGGTAAATACTAAAAAAATAGGTGCTTATAAATATCGTAAGCGGGGTAATTTATATAGAGTAAATTTATTTTGGTTGCCAGTTGAAAGGGTTTTAGAAGACTGGCCAGAAGCAGCGGAAAGAGAAAGAAAATGGTTAGATATTAACCATGCAGCGATGATAGTTAAAGAAAATTCTCTCAAAAGGATTTTAGCATCATCACAGGAACAAGTAAAAGCAGAAATTAATAATTGATTGAGATATAAATTGAAAAAGTTTTAGGGAGTTTTGATTAATAAATCCCTAAAAAATAGAAATAAATTTTGAATTAAGATACCCAACTGTTTAAAGGTTAGGTATTCTTATTTTCAGGACTTTAAGCAATAGATTGTAAGTTGAATTGAACAATCATATCGTTAAAATCGTTATCACCACCACCAGTAATATCTTCAAATCCAAAGGTGTTATCTCCTAATAACCTGACGTGATCTGCTCCATCAGAATTAGCACCTAAATAGCTGAAGAAAATTGCTGGATCATTACCGGAATTACTATCAAGTAAAGCGTCAGGTCTACCATTAGCAATTAAGAATGGTACATAAATAGCACCACCTTCTAAAGTGCCACTAAATGTTGCTGTTTGTCCATTAGCAACGCTCAAACCAAAGTTACTCAAATGTTGATTAACGGCGGCTTGAATATAACCTGCTTGTCCTGGTAAAAAGTCAGCAGTACCATCACCATCAACATCAATTCCGCCATTTTGATCAGTGACTTTATAAAAGCCGACATAGTTATCAAATGCTGCTTCTCGATAAACTGTAAATTCAGCATTTACTGAACCAACTACATCGCGTAAATCAATGATTTCACCTTGGGGACGATCTTGTAAAGTAGCACCTAATGGTAAAGGGTTATCTGTGGCTTTAATGTTAACAACTAAATCATTAAAATCCTGACCATTATTGTTATCATACTCCCAACTTAAAGAGAAATTATTTGCACTTACTTCTGTGATTTGTAAGCTGGAAGAATCAGGGATAACTACATTACTCAGAGGTGTAATTCCTGCTTGGACAGAATCAGTTGAACCATTTCTAACGATATAAAATCTCAAGCTATCATTCTGATTAAATCCTAACAATTTATTGATATTGTTAATATCAAATTGGTTAGGAATTTTAGAAATGGTAGAGAAGACTATTTGACTTCTGTTTAATGCAGCTTGAGTATATCCATTTTCACCAGGGTTAATACCATCTATTGTTCCCTGTTCATTATCAACGGTAAATACTGCGATTTCGTTAACGTCATTAGAATTTTTTCCTGTTAATTGTACTTCCAGTCTCGCTGTTTCATTGTTACTTTCAATTCTAAAAACATCATCACCTGTTTTGACTAATCTGGTAGTTAGAGTTTCTCCATCATTACCACCAGTTGCACCTCCGTCATTACCACCAGTTCCACCTCCGTTATTGGGGTCATTTTCATTAATATCATTCACATTAATTGTGAATTGTCTCACTAATGAAAGACCTACTAAATCAGTTGTAATAACACTAATGTTATAACTAGATTTAGTTTCAAAATCGGGAGACTGACGAATTCTTAAAGTGTTACCTTCAATGATAAATGCAGCATTATCAGGGTAGTTTTCATCATTATTTAAGCTGTAGGTAAAACTATCACCTGCATTGTCGTCGGTGGTTGTGAATTGTCCAATGACAGCATTATCACCAATATTTTCATCTACAGTGGTGATATTTAAAGTTAAATTATTAGGTGCGACATTTTCATTATTACCTGTTTCCTCTACATCATTAATATTGATAGTAAATTCTCTTTGATAGGAAAGTCCACCTTGATCTGTAGTTGTAACGCGAATTGTGTAACTAGGTCTGGTTTCAAAATTAGGAGATTGATTGATTCTTAAATTGTTACCTTCAATGCTAAAAGCTGCATTATCACCGAAATCTGCATCTAATGTATAGGTAAAAGTTTGTACTTGTGCATTTGGATCAGTGGTAGTAAATTGACCAATTACAGCATTATTACCAATATTTTCATCAACAGTATTGTTGTTTAAAGTTAAATCTGTAGGCGCACTATTTAACCCGAAAATTACATAACTTTCACCAGCACTGGAAGAAGCATAAGGAGCGCTAATGATAAAATCAGCAATACCATCATTATTGATATCTCCTGCACCACTAACAGAAACACCTAAGTTATTACCTGCTGATTTACCATTGATGACAAAGCCGTTTGTACCATTAATATCAGCTAAGTTGATGGCAGAACCCAAGTTATTTCTACCAAAAACTACATAACTTTGACCTGAACTTGCACCGTTAGGATCGGCATTATTAGCACTTATTAATAAGTCATCAAAACCGTCACCATTAACATCACCAATACCACTAACGGAAAAACCGGAATTATCAAATTCGTTGATACCGTTGATGATAAAACCATTGCTACCATCAAGTTGAGTTTGGGCAAGGTCTAAATTACTATTAAAGTTACCATTTCTCCCATAAATTACATAAGTAATACCTGAATTTATGACACCATTTGCATCACCATCATGAGCGCCAACGACGATATCATCAATTCCGTCTCCGTTGATATCTCCTGCGCTACTCACAGAGAAACCAAATTTAGAATCTTCGACACCGTTAATAATGAAACCATCATTAATGTTCAGGTTATCAATATTTAAACTGGAGCTAAAACCGCTTTGTTTACCATAAATAATGTACGCTTGACCAGAATTTGTACCGTTGGGGTTAGCTTGGGGAGCGCCGATAATTAAATCATCAAAACCGTCATTATTGATATCTCCAGCACTGCTAACTGATAAACCTGAATAGTCTTCTATTCTGTTACCGTTAATGACAAAACCGTTACTACCATTCAAACTATTAAGATCAAAGTTGTTAGTAAAGTTGCTTCTTCCGAATACTATATAACTCTGTCCAGGTTTGCCATTGTTAGTTGTATAAGCATTAGGAGCGCCGATAATTAAATCATCAAAACCATCATTATTGAGGTCTCCAGCACTGCTTACAGAGTATCCTAATTGATCCTGTGCGTTTAAACCTCTGATCCTAAAACCATCGTTTCCGTTTAAGGTTGATGGGTCAATAATTGGTGTGGAACTAAAGCTTCTTTTGCCAAAAATTACACTACTAAATCCGATGTTTTCGCCGTTATTAATATCGCCAAATGGAGAACCAACAATTAAATCATCAATACCGTCTCCGTTAACGTCTCCAGCAGCACTAACAGCACGTCCTAATACTTCACTTTCTGTTGTTCCAAAGATGGTAAAACCGTTAATTCCGTTCAGGGTAGAAACGTCAATTGTGGTCGGAAAACCTCCACTTCTACCGAAGATTATATAACTAGCTCCTGCATTACTAATTCCATTCGGATCTGTTTGTGGAGCGCCTACAAGTAAGTCATCAATAGCATCACCATTAATATCTCCAGCGTTACTTACTGAGTAACCTAAGTTGTCATCATTGGTGCTACCGTTGACGATGGTAAAGCCTTTTTCACTAGCTAATGGAGAGAGATTTAAAAACTGTTCAGACATGGTTTTTTAGTATTTTTTCTAGGGTAAATAGTTTGGGTTTTGATTGAGTAATGCTGTTTTAATTTGTTGTTATCCTCAGCATTTTTTTGATGATTGAAAATGAATCTGCATTAATAAACTGCTCTGGTGTTTAGTTAATTAACCAGAGTTGATAGCTATATGAATAGCTAAAATAAGTCCTACCAATTTGTAATTATGAAATTCTGACAGAATTTAGGTTACGTAGGTTGAATCTGTACATGAATTTCCGAGAATTGGTATCATTGAATTTCATTTTTAAGTGAATATGCGTTGAGAATTTGCTCTGACTTTTAGTTAATTAGCCAGAGTGTATGATGTGTTGATTAGGAATTAGAAAAAATCTAGGTTAATTTATGTGCAAATTACAACCTGTACTTTTTTCTTTAACCCTAAATAAGACTATGTGATCTTCAAATCATAGCCTTTTGATATTGATGTTTTGCCGATTACACCTGCTCGAACTTACCAAGATGTTAAAGTTATCAGTTATGTTCCCGGGTCTAATCTTTCATTTATTTACAAGGTTTTTGTGAAGTACCCGGAATAAATATAGACTATCTTCTGTACTTTTAATTGTCAAGGTTGGATCTGAGTTATGCAACAAATACAGAAAATGCTGAGTTTATTTCCTGTAACCAATACTGTTGATTTCCACAAATATCATGAATTTATAGCGATTGAACCATGAAAAACCTTGATATTTTATGACACTTTATCTGTTTTTTGGATAATATGCTAGTTGTAAAATCATTACTTTTATTAATGTATAACAATTTACTTAAAAAAAAGATATCTTTCATTTCTGTTAACTACTGAATTTATTCATCTTTTAAAATTTTGATAGTGTGAATTTCTGCGGTGACAATATTAAAAATAATACAAGAATAAATAATACAAAAGTAAATAACACAAAAATAAGATCGCAATCAATACCTTAGCCATTTTTCCGTAGGTTGGGTTGAACGAAGTAAAACTCAACGTAAAATCAAGATATTTTTGATTTTGGCAAAGGTATTACAATAAAAAGGGTTTAGTATTGCTAAACCCCTACTGATAGCTGATATGTTTTAAATTAAGCCTGCTGATTCATAGAGTCTTTTAAACATGGCTTTAATTTTTGTGCCATAATCTAAGTCTGCTGACCATCTGCCTGATAATTGATCTACGGTGGGTGCTACTCCTCTGGTAACAAATCTAAACCGGGGAGCTACTTCTTGTTGTACTAATGGTTCTAAACTAGCGTAGGCTTTTAAGTGTTGAATATGCGCTCTCACTCCTATTCTGGCGCTGGGGAAAGATGCTGCTTCTGCACCTCCACCAATTGATCCTAAACCAGCGAAGTTGTTTTGTTGTGATGTAATATCTCCACCAAAGCGTAAAAATCCAGTTTCTACACACATTTGACAAAATGCAATGTCATGGTTTACGCCTTCAAATGCAGCTTCTTCTCGGTAAAGTTTGGGTAGATCAGGAAATTGTACTAAGGCGTTTTCATTGTTGTTTCTTAAAAATATTTGTAACTGTACTTCTGTGGTGCTACCGTTGGAAATTATCTGGTCAATATGTCCGGGACAAATTGTTAAAATTGAACGCAGTTTTAATGTTTTGGTGGCGCTTTCCCACCCTACAGAAATATTAAAATCTCTCAATTCTATGGCTTTGATATACACTACTCGCCGATAGGTAACACGGTTAATATTTGTATTTTTTGATAAGTCAATTCTCAACCTATCTACTAAGTCAATGGGAATATAAGAATTACCGTTAATTAATACACCTTGTTCTGGATAATTTTGACCATTAATGTTAATATTGATAGGTGGGTAATTTTGCTCTACTGGTGTTCCCGAATTAGGATCAATGACGCGACTCCATGCTATTAATCCATCGGATATTCCTAGTGCAAAATCACGGCGACGAGTTTGTAGTAAATTACGATCATCGGGACTACTGAGAAAACCAACTTGTAATAATAAAGCCGGTAGAGTGGTACGACGACAGAATTGTAAACTACCTAAACCACTGTCTGTATCCGGTCTAACTCCCCGGTTAGGTAATTGGGGGACTCGACGCAACAAACCCATAAGTAGCATTTCCGCGTTTTGTTTGCGTTGGTCGTTGTTAGCTATGTAAAAAGCACTAGCACCCCTAACCGTAGGATTACTGGCAGCATCAGCGGCAATTTCCACAGCGACATCTATGGAACGAGAGCGAGAGTTAATCCAGTTAATGGTTTCGGCGGCACTCAAATCATCTGGAACTGATAAAACTTCTACATTACGCGCTCGTAGTTCTGTAACAATTAAGTCACGTAACATGATCATCTCTCTGGCTTCTGTTGTTCCACCGGCGATCGCACCGGGATCAATTCCACCTAATTCTCTACCACCATGTGCGGCTGATATAAAAATTCTTCCCATGTTCTTAATTTCTCGTTGTTATGCTCCAGCATAAGCAATTTTAGCTGTATTTCTGAGTAAATTCAGTTATTAGTTATCAGTTATTACCCATTATTTTCCCAATCTTCAAATTTTAAATCATTCACTCGACTCAATTCTTTAATATTATGTGTAACTAAAATTAAATTATTAGCAATGGCGATCGCCGCAATTTTTAAATCATAAGGTCCGTAGACACAAAAATATCTGCTGGTTGGTGTGATGCTAGACGATTTGTGACTGACAAACTACTATTATTAATAAGACGGATACAAACATTGGAATCAAGTAAATAACTCAAAATAAATCCTCCCTGATTTCATATTCCCCTTGTTCTGCTCTTGCTAAGGGTTCTCCTACCCAACCACCAATTACTTCTTCAAAAAAATCAGGCATCCAGCCTAATTCCTCTGGGGATTTTTGTTTTGTATCCTGTTTTTGTGCTTTAAATTGTAAAAACTCAATAAAATTTAATACCTCTTCCTGTTGTTCAGGTGTTAAATCTGAGATTATTTCTATCAGCGATAATTGCTTTTCTACTACTTGAGTCATAATTTAAAATCCTCACTATTGGAACTAATCAAATCCCCAACTCATACAATACATTTACCATCTTATTGATATCATCACTAAAGAAGTGGGATATCTCGGTGTTTTAACTGGAAACTTAGTTAATTATAATGTTATCATAATTAATATGAACTGTAAATCAAAGTCATCACAATATTAATTCCTAGACAGAACAACCAATTACCAATTACCAATTACCAAAAATGCAAATTCCTCGTTTACATCCAGATACTATTGAAGAAGTTAAAAACCGAGCCGATATTGTTGATGTTGTCTCTGATTATGTAGTATTAAAACGGAGGGGTAAAAATTTTGTAGGTTTATGTCCTTTTCATAGTGAAAAAACACCCAGTTTTACAGTTAACCCTACTAAACAGACATATTATTGCTTTGGTTGTCAAGCTGGAGGAAATGCCATTAAATTTATCATGGAATTGGATAAACGGCATTTTGCCGAAGTTGTTTTAGATTTAGCAAAACGTTATCAAGTACCTGTTAAAACCTTAGAACCTGAACAAAGACAAGAATTACAACGTCAGATATCTTTAAGAGATCAATTATATGAAGTTTTAGCTTCCGCTGCCCAATTTTATCAACACGCTTTAAGGCAAAATTTGGGGCAGAAAGCGATGGAATATTTACTAGAAAATCGGCAATTAAGCACAGAAACAATTCAAAAATTCGGGTTAGGTTATGCACCACCAGGATGGGAAACTTTATATAAATATTTGGTAGAAAATAAACATTATCCAGTGCAATTAGTAGAAAAAGCGGGTTTAATTAAACCGAGAAAAGAGGGTAAAGGTTATTATGATGTATTTCGGGATCGGTTAATGATTCCTATTCGAGATGTACAGGGTAGAGTTATTGCTTTTGGGGGGAGAACATTAACTGACGAACAACCAAAATATTTAAACTCTCCAGAAACAGAATTATTTAGTAAAGGTAAAACTTTATTTGCTTTAGATCAAGCTAAAGATGGTATTTCTAAATTAGATCAAGCGGTAGTTGTAGAGGGATATTTTGATGTGATCGCCCTTCATGCAGCAGGGATAAATAATGCAGTTGCTTCTTTAGGAACAGCATTGAGTATAGAGCAGGTGAGATTATTATTACGTTATTCCGACTCCAAACAATTAATACTTAATTTTGATGCTGATCAAGCTGGTGTAAATGCAGCAGAAAGAGCGATAGGAGAAATTGCTAACCTCGCATATCAGGGAGAAGTACAGTTAAAAATATTGAATTTACCCAATGGAAAAGATGCGGATGAATATTTACAAACTCACACAGTAACAGACTATCAACAACTATTAGCAAATGCGCCATTATGGTTAAATTGGCAAATAGAAGAAATTATTAAAGATCGAGATTTAAGACAACCTACAGATTTTCAAATAGTTACTAAAGAAATTGTCAAACTTTTACAGAACATAGTTAATAGTGATACCCTTAATTATTATATTTCCTACTGTGCAGAAATTCTCAGTTTAGGTGATAGTAGATTAGTACCTTTAAGAGTTGAAAATCTCCGTACTCAAATTACACCTTCGAGTTCAGTAACTTTCAGTCAACCACATAAAGTACAGTCAAAAAAACCTAAATTAACTTTTTTTACAACTGAAAGAAGTTTATTAGAACAAGCTGAGGCTTTATTATTAAGAATTTTCTTACATTGTCCTGAACAACGTCAATTAATATTTGAAGAATTAGAAGATCGTAATTTAGATTTTAGTCTTTCTCATCATCGCTTTTTATGGCAACAAAGTGTAGAATTTTCTTTAGAAGAAATAGATTTAATATCTAAATTAGAAAATAAACTTTTAGCATTAGAAGAAGACTTGAAATTATTTACTCATGTATTTCATTTAAACGAGAAAAATAAATTAGAAATAATTAGAACACCCCAAGTTGTACAAGCAACCTTAGCTTGTATGGAAAAAGTATTAAGAGAAAAACGCCAGCGTCATTTTATGGAACTATGGGAAAATGTAGATCCAAAAATAGAACCAGAGAAGGAAAGAATATATTATGAAAATGCTATGAACGAAAAAAGAAGAATACAAGAATTAGAAAGACAAAGACAATTTTCAATCCTCGAACTACTTTAATCACTAAACCCCATATTTTTATTATTATTAGTGTATTAATGCCACATTAATTCTACTAAATAACGTTTGAACTCTACTCCCTGACGTTCTACAATTTCTGTATCATAAATAAAAAAACCAAACTTTTGAAATAAACCTAAACTAAATTCACTAGCTTCTGCATACAAATGGGTCATTTTTTGATGGTAAGCATATTCTAAAACTGACTCCATTAATAAAGAACCTATACCTTGACGAATGTGATCACTTCTTACATAAGTTGCTGTTACACGTCCATTATCAGTAATACCAGCAAAACCTAAAATTCCTGTTTCATCAGTAGCAACAAATGTAGTTGCTTTTAAAATAAATTCTTGAAAATTTGAGATATCCCTAGCAAAAGAAGCCCATATTTGGGTTTGTTCAGGATTATATTTTTTAGGGGCAATTTCTAAAACTGTAGTTTCATAAAGTTTTGCTAATTCAAGAACATCAGATGCTTCAGCTAAACGAATTTTTATATTCATCAGTTGTCATTCCATTAAATTTAGTTTTGAAGTTTTGAAGTTGTGAATTTGAAGTTGTGAATTTGAGGTTTTGAATTTGAGGTTTTGAATTTGAGGTTTTGAATTTGAAGTTTATAATCTTACTATATTTGATAAAATAGATTTTGACAACATTCCATGTACTCCCTTATGGGGATTATTAACAACTTGAGTAATGTGGAAATTTACAGCTAAACTACATAATACATAAGCATCTTCTGGGGATAAATTAGCAAAATTTTCTAAAAAATTAATCATATTTTTTAATGCTAATTCCAAAGCCTGATCTAAGGTTTCTGCAAAACCCATACTGATAAAATCTGTGGTTGTTTCCGCTAGGGGATATTTTAAATCTAAATTTTTATGAATGATCAATTTAATTCTTCCATTCATAGATGTTTCTATTGCAGTAACATTTACTTCTCCGTCTCCCTGTGCAGAATGGCCATCACCAATAGAAAATAAAGCACCGGGAACATATACAGGTAAAAATAACCGTGAACCTGCTTGTAATTGACGGTTATCAATATTGCCACCATAAGCGCCAGGAGGGATAGAATTACGAGATACTTCTGGGGTAGCAACTCCTAAAATACCAAAAAAAGGTGTCAGGGGAATTTTAATATTTGTTTGGGGTGGAAATACGGCAATATTATTTTCTAAGTCGAGATCAATAAACCTTAATGCAGGTTGTTTAAATTCCAGGGGTAATGCACCCCAACCAGGACGAATTGCATTAAAACCTATGGGTAAACGGGGATAAATTGACTCTAATTTTACTTCTAAAATATCCCCCGGTTCAGCATCACGAATATAAATGGGACCCGTAAGTAAATGTGGACCTGTAGAGACTTTCCGTTCCGGTGGTAAATGTTGACAAATATCAATAAATTCCGGTGTTAAAAATTCTGGTGGTGCTTGATCATAGACATAATAACCAGTGTATGTTTCTACATCTATGGTGTCATGGGAATCTACAAATAGTGCTGGTTTGAGTAAATGGGAAAAGCCACCTAAATGAACAGTTTCTTTGGTAGCTTTTAAAATATAATGAGTCATTGTTAATGAAGATATTAATTCCAATTACAAGATTGAACATAATCAAACTGTCAACAAATTTGTGTAGTTACAAATTCAATTACTGCTGTTAACCCTGTTTTAGTTTTTAAGTTGGTAAATACAAAAGGTTTATCACCGCGCATTTTTTTTGTATCTCGTTCCATTACTTGTAAATCTGCGCCAACATAGGGAGCAAGGTCAGTTTTATTAATTACTAATAAGTCAGATTTAGTAATTCCTGGTCCACCTTTACGGGGGATTTTATCACCCGCAGCTACATCTATAACATAGATGGTTAAATCAACTAATTCAGGGCTAAAGGTAGCAGCTAAATTATCACCACCACTTTCTAAAAAGACGATATCTAAATCTGTAAATGTTTCTTCTAGTTGTTCAATTGCTGCTAAGTTCATGGAAGCATCTTCCCGGATAGCAGTATGGGGACAACCTCCGGTTTCTACTCCTAAAATGCGACTGCTATCTAATGCTTGGGAACGAACTAAAAATTGGGCATCTTCTTGGGTGTAAATATCGTTAGTTACAACCGCTAATTTATATTTTTCTCGCAGTGCTTTACATAAAGCATCTACTAAAGCTGTTTTTCCTGAACCTACGGGTCCAGCTACTCCTACTCGATAAGCATTCATAAAATCAGTTATCAGTTATCAGTTATCAGTTATCAGTTATCAGTTATCAGTTATCAGTTATCAGTTATCAGTTATCAGTTATCAGTTATCAGTTATCAGTT
>RDXV01000021.1 GCA_004292695.1 Nostocales cyanobacterium
CCCCATTATTGGGATTACTGGGTACAGTATTAGGTTTAATACAGTCCTTGGGTGCAATTAGAATCGGTGATTTAGGAACAGAATCTACTGTTGGTGTAACTACAGGGATTGGTGAATCATTAATTAGTACCGCAACTGGGTTAGTAGTTGCCATTGTCACATTAGTTTTTTATCGTCTGTTTCAAAGTTTTGTAGTTAACCAAATCAAAGTCTTTAACAAAGCTGGTAACGATTTAGAATTAATTTACCGTCAGTCTCCACCAGATCCCAACCAAAGTAAATTAGGAATCATCAAAGAACCTAAAGAAGAAAGTTTAATTTCCATTACTAAACGCAACAAAAACAACCAGAATCAAAACTCAGTTCTCAACCCCGAAGAAAAAAGCTCCCATTCCTTCCCTAACTCATCACCAGAGCTAGAAAATGAAAGTTAACTTACATACTCCCATTGAAGAAGTACAAATTCAGATCATCCCCTTAATTGATGTTGTTTTTTGTATTCTGACATTTTTCCTCTTAGCTGCGGTGCAATTTACTAGACAACAAGCCATTAACATAGATTTACCTAAAGCTAGTACAGGTACAAATACTGCTGCCAACTCACGCAGTGAAATTTTACCTGTAACCATAGATGCTTTAGGTAAAATTTTTGTTGAAAAAGACCAGGTTAGCCGCGAAGAATTGCAAATAAGATTAAAACAGTACGTGGAAACAAACCCTAACGGAATTTTGGTACTTAATGCTTCCCGTACAGCCACTTATAATGATGTGATTGAAACATTAGACTTACTCAGACAGGTGGGAGGTAATCGGGTTTCTCTAGGAATTATTCCTGGTGCTGCTCAACAACCCACTAACCTACCAGATTTTTCTATTCCCCCAGTTGGTGTACCCATACCTAACACTGTACCTATTCCCGGAAGTGAACCGCAAAATAATCTCAACCCTGCTTTTCCCTTAGCTCCTACTCCATTTTCTCCATCAGTCCGAGAGATTAACCCTGGTATTTCACCAGTAATTCCCAATACTATACCTAATCCATCGCCGACAACATCCCCAAACCAGTCAGCACCTTAACATTAAAAACAGTTCTGTAAAGTTTCATAAAATATTCTGGTTAGCAGTTACCAATTATCAGCCAATATGGTTTACAATAATTCCCAGAGTTAATAACTGATAACTGATAACTGTAACAGTTCCCCTGCAACCCGTCTTCATATTCTGGGCTGTGGGGGATTTATTTTGCCTGGATAGTTCCTATTTCTGAGTTAGCTGCATATACAGCTTTGACGTTGTACCAATTTAGGAAAATTCTGGCAATTTCTAATGCTAATTGGGGTTTACCCTGGTTAATTAACCATTGCAATAAGGGAGCGCTTGTTTTTTCATTAAATAAACCATTGAGAGATAAAATTCCCCACAACAAACGGTGTAACCAGGTCATTTGAATCATCATTTTAACTTCCCAGGTGGGATGTTTTTGATAAAACAAAATTCCCATGCGCCCCCGTTGGATTTCTTTATCAATTAAATTATCAATTTGCTTGAGTTCAAAGGGTGGGTGCCAATGATAACCTACTGCTTCCGGGCATTTAATGAGTTTTAAACCTAAGTTTTTTAACCTCACGCCTAGTTCTAAGTCTTCCCAGCCATAGAGTTGAAACCCTGTGTCAAATAATCCCGCTGTTGTTAACCAATGTTTGGGAATTGCCACATTACCCGTAGCAAAAAACGCCGCTGAAAAATCTGTAATTTTATAGGGTTCGGCAGTAGGATTTTCAAAATTACAAGTGTTAATTACAGCACCGTAGGTAAAAAGGCGATCGCCACCTAACTGTTCTTTTCCCTTAACTAAAGCATGACTATGGGCTTGGAGGAAATTAGACAACACCACTAAATCACTATCAATAAATATAATCGTATCGCCTAAAGCCTTTTCTACACCTAAATTTCTCGCCGCAGCGGGTCCTGCGTGATCCTGTTCAAAACACCGCAAATGGGGAAATTCTTGTTTGTGAACTTGTAACCAGTCCAAAGTTCCATCTGTAGAACCATCATCAACTAACACAATTTCATAACCAGTGATGACATTTTGATCACCTAAATCTTGCCCTTCTAAAGCACGGAGGCACTTTTGCAAAATTGGCAACCGATTATAAGTTGGTATAACAATACTGAAAAACACAGTTTTATCCAAAAAATTTACTCAAAAAATTACTCTTGATCTTCAGAATATGACAAAGACAACACTGTTCAGGTTTCTGGCTCAGATATTTGTACCATACAGGGAAAATCTGTTGCACGAAAAAACTATACACGGTTAAGTTTATATATAATAATGACTCATTGTTTGTTTTTCTAACTGGAGAAACTAATGGGTCGCGCCAAAAAGGTTGTTTTAGCATATTCTGGTGGAGTAGATACTTCCGTTTGTATCCCTTATTTAAAGCAAGAGTGGGGAGTTGAAGAAGTAATCACCCTAGCAGCAGATTTAGGTCAAGGGGATGAATTAGGACCAGTTCAAGAAAAAGCATTGAAATCAGGTGCAAGCGAATCTTTAGTAATAGATTTAAAAGAGAGTTTTGTTAAAGATTACGCATTCCCAGCCATTCAAGCCAATGCACTCTATGAAAATCGCTATCCTTTAGGAACTGCATTAGCTAGACCTTTAATTGCTAAGGTATTAGTAGAAACAGCCGAGAAATATAATGCTGATGCGATCGCCCACGGTTGTACAGGTAAAGGTAATGATCAAGTCAGATTTGATGTATCCTGTACAGCATTAAACCCCAACCTAAAAATTCTTGCACCTGCCAGAGAATGGGGTATGAGTCGGGAGGAAACCATAGCTTATGGTGAAAAATTCGGTATTCCCGCACCAGTGAAAAAGTCTTCTCCCTTTAGTATTGACAAAAACCTACTGGGTCGCAGTATTGAAGCTGGTATACTAGAAGATCCAGCCAACGAACCCCCAGAAGAAATCTATGAAATGACCAAGGCCATAGCAGATACACCAGATGAACCAGAATATCTGGAAATCGGCTTTGTCAAAGGTCTACCCGTCACCATCAATGGTCAATCCTACACACCAGTAGAGTTAATAGAACAACTCAACAAAATTGTTGGTAATCATGGTGTGGGTCGTATTGACATGATTGAAAACCGCTTAGTTGGGATCAAATCACGGGAAATTTATGAATCACCGGCAATGGTAGTTCTTATCAACGCCCATCGTGATTTAGAAAGTCTGACTTTAACAGCAGACGTTACCCAGTACAAACGCGGGATTGAAGAAACATACACAAAATTGGTATACAACGGACTTTGGTATAGTCCACTCAAAGCCGCTGTTGATGCTTTTATTCAACAAACACAGGAAAGAGTCTCTGGTGTCGTGCGGTTAAAACTTTTCAAAGGTAACGCTACTATTGTCGGCCGTTGGAGTGACAACACTCTTTACACTCCTGACTTAGCAACCTATGGCGCAGAGGATCAATTCGATCACAAAGCCGCGGAAGGTTTTATCTATGTTTGGGGTCTACCTACCCGCATTTGGGCGCAAAATAATAAGTAACTAGGTGACTGGGGACAGGTGACAGGTGACAGGTGACAGTGAAGAAAGCAGGGTAAGCAGAGGAGGTAGGGGAGAATGTTAACTCTTGCCTTTTGCCTCTTGTCTCTTGCCTTCTGTTCCCTGTTCCCTATTCCCTATTCCCTATTCCCTATTCCCTATTCCCCCAAATGTTTCACTTGGCGAGATTCCCACCAGATGGGTATAACAATTACAGCTACTAAAATAATTAGTGCCAAAATCGCAAATTGACTTACCCAAGTTACTAACTGTTCTAGGGAAACAATCTTACCGGCAAAGAAAGCTAAAGTTACCATTGCAGTAGCCCAGGCTGTCGCCCCTGCTAAGTTATATACCAAGAATTTACCAAAGGACATTTCCGCAATTCCCGCTAGGGGAGCAGCAAAAATTCTTAGTAAAGCAAAAAAGCGGCCAAAAAATACAGCTTTAGCAGCATTTTCACTAAATTGCTCTTTAATACCTAACAGTCGCGTTTCAGATATGCGGAATATCTTTCCTACTTGTAGTAGGAATGGCCAACCGCCCACCCTACCAATCCAATAACCGCAATTACCGCCAATTACAGCACCTGTAACAGCGTCACCCAGCACTAGCCAGTAATTGAGTTCATCACTACCAGCTAAGAAACCTCCCACTAGAGTTACGGTTTCACCGGGAAGAGGAATGCCCAAGTTCTCTAGTAAAATTCCCAAAAAAATCGCCCAGTAACCATAGGTTTGGGCAAATTCTTGGATGTTTTCTAGTGAAATTAGTTCAAAAGACATCCAGCACCGCCGACTTTACAAATTTTTACTTTCTATATATCTTGGCTTGTTTTTGCTGGGGGTGTCAACATATCCTGAACTTACCCACAGAATTCATTAGTCAGAACTGGGTTTAGGGTGTGGGGTGTGGGGTGTGGGGAAGTAGGGAAGAAAAGATTTTTACCCAGTCCCCAGTCCCCAGATATTCTCATTAAATTTCAGAAATCCTATTAATGTGAGTTGTAGTTTTACATTAAATTTTGTTGAATTAACGAATTATCAAAAACTATGTTTATGTAAGTAGACAATAAGTTTTATTTAATCGTTAATTTGGATACCGAAATACCCAGGCATTTATGCCTATAATCTGGTAATCTATCAAATTTTATACGCTGTTTAATCATGATTCCTGTTGTATTTCCAATATATTAGCTATAATTGGATTATACACTGAATAATGTCATTTTCAGTAAGATTACTGTTGACAAATAAACAGTTTATTAAACACACGGTTTTTTAGTTCTTTAACAACCAGTTCAACCACTTGGTAAAATTTATGACTCTTACACAAGAAAAGCCTGTTATTTTCTTCAAACCCCAAGGAAGAATGGACTTAGAAACTGCTACCGCTTTAAGTCAGAAAATGGCAGAGGTCAAACTTCAATCTCAGCAACTGTGGGTGATAGATTTAGCAGAAGTTGGTTTTATGGACAGTTCCGGTTTAGTTCCCTTAGTGCAAGCATTGAAAGCTGTACGTGAAAGAGGTTGTCGTTTAGTCCTTTGTAATGTTCAAGCTCCAGTTAGATTAGTATTAGAATTAACCCATTTAGATTCAGTTTTTGAGATAGTTGATAATTACGAAGATATTGATTCTCAATTTGATGAGAAGAGTTTAGCAACAGTGTGATAACAAATTTTTACCTTTAGTAAAATCAGGTATAACAAGGCTCTGCTATTGTTAAACCTAAATCAAGTTTACATTCTCTATTTCCTAAAAATACACGCTCTAGCAAGCTTTATCTCTATTCATATATTTAAGGTATAATTTTAATAGAGGTTTAGCCGCTAGAGGCAGAAGTAACATCAAAAACACAAAACAAAAATATATATAAACTCTCTCAAAAAACCTTGTTTACAAACTCGCATAAATGTTGTCAATGCTGTAAATTTTGTAAACTCAGGCATTTTGAGGAGTAGATACATTATTGTTTTCATTAATTTGAATTGAGGCTGAGAAATTAGGTAAATCTATACCGCTGTGACTAGAGTGTCTAGTTTTCAGTGCTAGACGATAACTAACACTTTGTAACTCTGCTTGTAGTTGGCGGTTTTCTTTTTGTAGCATGGCTACTTTTTCTCTCACAGGTGTCATTCTTTCCTCAAACTTACGACGGTAAATTTGTGGTAATTCTTGTACCACCTGCTCTAACATCCGGCTACGATCAGTTAATTCTTGCACAGACTGTCTTAACTGATGAATTTCCGCATCACGGGATGTAATTTGTTCTTGGTAGAAGTTAACTTGTTCTTCAACAGCTTGTAATTGTTCCCTCAAAGCTTCTAACTGGCCTGCTTCATACTCATTTTCTGACTTGGGTGGAATAAAGCTAGTATTCCCTTTAACAAGTCTAAACAATTCTTGAGATAGCTGTTGCACTAATTGATCCCTAATTTGCAGTTCTTGGCGTAATTGGGATACTTCAGTGGAAAGAGTTTGGATATCGGGTGTTTCTGATTGACTCACAGTAGTTAATATCTCTTATGGTATAACTGCGATAAAGGAATTTTGGTAAATGCTTGAATAACAAAATATTTAGGGCTTGCTGAAAAGTTCTGTCGTGAGGATAAAGAAGTTCAAGGATTTAGGATATCCTGGATGTCAATGAGTTGCTGGTATTTTGTCATGGTGTCCACTCCAATTCTATGTTTAGGCTGATGCTACTCAAAATCTTGGTCTTTCTTTCCCATCAAAATAGCCTTAAACATTTGATGTATCGAGGTTTTATATTTATTCAGCAAGCCATATTTAGAAACTTACTCAGTATTTTATCCAAAACATATCGCAATCAAGGGAAATTGGCAACTGTTAGAATACGTAATTTTAGCTTAAAAAAGAGTATATTTTGTAATTGTGAACGATTAATAATCAAAGGTTCTTGAACTTCCCCAAATCTTGCAGTTGCCGTCACCTCACACCTTTGATGTATGGAGATTTGACATTTATTCAACAAGCCCTAATTAATATATTTTCCTGGGGAGAGAACTATAGAAACTAATTGCTACTGATTGCTATATTTTTATGCAATGGGGTTGTCAGCAATCAACAGTCAGTAAAGAACATAAAAATGTCTGTTATTGATTTAATTGCTGATGGCTGACTACTAATCTAGAATTTTTTAAGCAGTTACCGCTTCTGGTTCTGGCTTTTCTTCAGGTACTTCCTGCTTAACTGTCAGATAACGAATTACTTCTTCACTTAAACGCATAGCCCGTTCAAAAGGAGCGATAGCACTTGCTGGGGCGGTGTAGTTTAATTGAATGTAAATACCATCACGATGTCTGTCTATTTCATAAGCAAGACGGCGCTTACCTCGATTTTGCAACTCGATGTTTTCTGCACCCTGTTCAGTTAATAAGTTATTCAACTTAGTGACAACTTGCTCTACTAAATCATCTGCCAAATCAGGACGGATGATATACATTGTCTCGTAAACTATGGTCATATATTTTTCGTTACCTTATGGACAACAAAGGCTGCTCTTGTTGATTTATACAAGTAAAACTTTAAAGTTACTGAGAAAAATCAAAATCTGAAGCAGCAAGGAATTATAATCTTACCAGCTTTTGATAGCAGTCATCAGCTGAATCCGCCAAAATTTGCATATTTAAGGATATAAGTTAAACTTATGGCGCAGCGCTATGTGCGAGTGAAAAATCAAGAAGGTCAAATTTTCTACGGTTTGTTACAACTATCTTTGAACGTAGAGGTTTTAGACGCTCCACCTTGGTTAGAAGGTCAACCGACAGATTTAATTTTAGAACCTGATCAATATCGGCTGCTTGCTCCCTGTTCACCTTCTAAAATTATTGCTGTAGGTAAAAACTACGCTGATCACGCGGCGGAAATGGGGGGTACTGTACCTGTTGAACCCTTGATTTTTTTCAAACCACCCACATCTGTTATTGCCTCAGAAATGGAAATTAAATATCCTTCACAGTCTCAACGGGTAGACTATGAAGGTGAGTTAGCTTTGATTATTGGCGATCGCACCTGTGACTGTACACTGGAGGAAGCTCAAAGTAAAATTTGGGGTTACACCATTGCCAATGATGTCACAGCTAGAGATTTACAGAAAACAGACGGACAATGGACTAGAGCCAAAGGTTTTGATACATTTTGTCCCCTTGGTCCTTGGATAGTTAGAGAAATTAACCCAGGGGCGAAAATACAAACATTTCTCAATGATGAAACCCAGGCTGTCCAGTCTAGCTGTATTGATAAAATGGTATTCACTCCTGATTTTTTAGTTGCTTACATCAGCCAAGTAATGACACTTTTACCAGGGGATGTGATTTTAACAGGTACACCCTTTGGTGTTGGACCATTAAATTTAGGCGATCGCGTGCGTGTGGAAATTGAAGGTATTGGCCGCCTAGAAAACATTGTTGTCCAACGTTAAAACTCCAACACCACAAATTAGCGCACTTGCATATACACAGCATCAGAAATAGCTGGTATTTCCGCATACCGCCCCATCAAAGACTGGAACACCGCATAAACAAATGATGCCAAAATTCCTAGAAATATTGTGTTAGCAAGGGTTTGGAGCGCAAAACCAGTACCAGGGGCAGAGCTTAAAATTTGCAAACCGATGGAACACAAAATTAAAACAATGTCTAAAAGAATTGCCTGCATAGTGTTAAAGCGAATGAAATGACTGATTTTTTCATTTCTCACCACTAGCAAAAACAAAGCAAAAAAGATGACAATTTGACCTATAGATCCCAAACTATTGTAAACTGACCCCACTAATAGCACTGGCAACAGTAACACCTGTAATATAGGAAACTGTGTCAGTAAAGAGCTACTAAAGTTTAAACTCTCAACCAGAGGTATGAGATAAGGTAAACAAGCAAAAATGCGATCTGGAACAGTTGTAGAGCCGCGCCAAGACATTGTAAATTCTCCTATGACGAAATTTTAATAGTGATTTCACACGGTTTATAGTTAGTTCCCTGGGTTTGAGAGAGCAGGGTGTTTAACTGACTTACTTTCTGATAACACAATTACCTAATTTTGGCAGAAAACCTCTGAATAAACACCTTATTTTTCGTTTTTTGGTGTAAGTACAACCTTCTCTTATACTCCCAAATAAAATTTCAATCAGATAGCTACTGAATATTAGCGATCCGAAATCCCATCACACACTCATACTGTTCTGGCTGTTGTTCAGTACATTTACGAACAGCGTGACCACAACCGAGCTTACCTCCGTGCCAACGGGGTTTACCACTGTCATTAGCAAGTAAACAAGATTGGCAAACTTGCTCAGGGGCAAAGACTTGATCATCCGTTAAAATGACTAACATCTCAATCCCTCCTGTCCATCCTTTAAGATTCAAGGTATAAACGCAGAAAATAGCAAATACTTGGTCACTGCACCTGATTTTATTGTATGTTAGTTAATCTGGTTATTTTTTTTTGTTAGTCAAAGTTAATACGTAGACTTTCAAGACCAGTTAAAAGCACACCCAAAACCCAAAGCTTAATAATACATAAAATTCACAAAAACCTGCTCTTGAATAATCAAGTTAACATCTAAACAGACTGAAAAAACAGTTATAACACTGTTTTCATCGTGCATAAAGCACATAAAAACTAAACTAAACAACCACTAAAGGAATAGAAAAGTGAGTAAAACCAACTCAGACATACTCAGAGCATCAGATCCCGCTGTTAACGAATTAATCAACCAAGAATTACAGAGACAGCGTGATCACCTAGAAATGATCGCCAGTGAAAACTTTACCTCTGCTGCTGTATTAGCTGCTCAAGGTTCAGTTTTAACCAACAAATACGCCGAAGGTTTACCAGGAAAACGTTACTATGGTGGCTGTGAATTTGTAGATAAAATTGAACAGATAGCCATTGACAGAGCAAAACAGCTATTTGGTGCGGCCCATGCTAACGTTCAACCCCATTCTGGCGCACAGGCAAACTTTGCCGTATTTCTAACCTTATTAGAACCCGGTGATAAAATCATGGGTATGGACTTGTCACATGGTGGACATTTAACTCATGGTTCTCCAGTCAACGTTTCCGGTAAATGGTTTCAAGTTCAACACTATGGAGTTAGCCAAACCACAGAACAACTAGATTACGATCAAATTCGTGATTTAGCCCTGAAAGAACGTCCAAAATTATTAATTTGCGGTTATTCAGCCTACCCTCGCATCATTGACTTTGCCAAATTCCGCAGTATTGCTGATGAAATAGGCGCTTACCTCCTAGCGGATATTGCCCACATTGCTGGGTTAGTAGCTACAGGTCATCATCCTAACCCCATACCATACTGTGATGTCGTCACCACCACAACCCACAAAACCCTACGTGGTCCAAGAGGTGGTTTAATCTTAACCCGTGATGCTGATCTGGGTAAAAAGTTTGACAAATCTGTTTTCCCTGGTACTCAAGGCGGACCCTTAGAACACGTCATAGCTGGTAAAGCGGTGGCCTTTGGTGAAGCACTTCAACCAGAATTTACGACTTACTGTGGTCAAGTTATAGAAAATGCCCGTGCTTTAGCTACCCAACTACAAAACCGGGGACTAAAGTTAGTATCTAATGGTACAGATAACCATTTAATGTTAGTAGATTTACGTTCTATTGGCATGACAGGTAAAAAGGCAGATCAGTTAGTCAGTGGCGTAAATATCACCGCTAATAAAAATACAGTGCCTTTTGATCCAGAATCACCATTTGTTACCAGTGGCTTGAGATTAGGATCAGCCGCTATGACCACCAGAGGTTTAGGTGTAGCAGAATTTACAGAGATAGGTAACATTATTGGCGATCGCCTACTTTCCCCTGACTCAGACACAGTAGCAGAAGACTGTCGTCGTCGAGTCGCTTCTTTATGTGAACGTTTCCCTCTCTACCCACACTTGCAACTACCAGTACCAGCAATGGTTTAGGTGGTTGATAATTTTGGATCTGGGATCATGAATTAATCATGATCCACTCCTTAACATTGTGAGTAGGTAGTTTAGCCCTAGCCATTGCTGGTGTTCCCAGTAATGTTACTTATGCCTACACATCTATCTCTGTGTTAAGCTATACTATGTGGCGAGTTTGGAAACTTTCTCGCCAATTTTAAATAAGTATTATTGTCATGAGTGCAGAAATTATATGTGTTGGTACAGAACTGTTGTTAGGAGATATCCTCAACAGCAATTCTCAGTTTATCGCCCAGCAATTAGCCCAACTAGGTATTCCCCATTACTATCAAACCGTAGTCGGTGATAACCCAGAAAGAATTAAACAAGTCATTGAAATTGCCATTTCTAGAGCAGAAATATTGATTTTCACAGGTGGACTAGGACCAACACCCGATGATCTCACCTGTGAAACTATCGCTGATTTTTTTGGTGTTCCTTTGGTGGAAAGGGCAGAAATTATTGAAGATATCACCCAAAAATTTGCTCAGAGAGGGCGAGAAATGTCTCCCAGCAACCTTAAACAAGCCTTAATTCCCCAAGGAGCAGAAATTTTACCCAACCCTACAGGTACAGCGCCGGGTATTATCTGGCAACCACACCCAAAAATTACCATTTTTACATTTCCCGGAGTTCCCAGTGAAATGCAGCGGATGTGGTCAGATACAACATTCCCATATCTGAAAAGTCGGGGATGGGGTCAAGAAATTATTTACAGTCGCAGTTTGAAGTTTTGGGGTGTGAGTGAATCAGCCTTAGCAGAAAAAGTATCTGGTTATCTTAACTTATCTAATCCTACTGTAGCACCTTACGCCGGTAATGGAGAAGTTAGGTTAAGAATTTCGGCCAAAGCAGCTAACCCACAAACAGCAGAAGCATTAATTACACCTATTGCAAAACAAATAAGAAAAATTACGGATTTAGACTGTTACGGTGCTGATAAGGATACCTTAGCTTCTGTTGTCGGTGAATTATTACGAGCATCCGGTACGACATTATCAGTAGCAGAGTCTTGTACAGGTGGTGGACTAGGGAAACTCTTAACAGAAATACCTGGTAGTTCTGACTATTTTTTTGGTGGTATAATCGCCTATGATAATCCTATCAAAGTTAAATTGTTAGGTGTTAATGCTGAAGATTTACAAAATTTAGGTGCGGTCAGCGCAACAGTAGCTGAACAAATGGCTATTGGTGTGAAAACATCCTTAAATACTACATGGGGGTTAAGTATTACTGGTATTGCAGGACCTGGTGGCGGAACAGATACAAAGCCTGTGGGTTTAGTTTACATCGGGTTAGCAGGACCACAAGGCTATGTCAAAAACTATGAATGTCGGTTTGGAGCAGTGCGTACTCGATCCTTTATTCAGTATCTCAGTGCCTCTACTGCTTTGGATCAATTACGTCGCAAGTTACTGGAGTAAATATAAATTTTTGATGAATTTTCTGTGAATTTTCTGTGAATTTTAGATGAAGTGATGTGTGAATAAATTTACAAGTTTAACAATATATGATTCACTGCGGCTTAATATAACCTGGATAATGTCAAATTGTTATTTTTCATAAGTATGTATAATTTATGAAGCATAGGAATTTTTGCCAATAGACTATATCCTGGTATGGACAGAATAATTAGTTTTGCATAAGTTATGACGAAACAACTATGATTTTGTGATATTTTATTAAATTGCAAACATAGATTTTCTTTTGATGGATTATTCTAGTAATCTAATCACAAGAAAAATGGCACATTGGCAACACATTACTTTATCTAAATGTTACTACATGATTTGTACATCTTCACTTGGATAGGACATAGTAAATATCCTTAGTGGTTTTTCCGGAACTGGTTTAACTTTATTGTCAAATATATAAACTTTTGTTTGATGATATTTGTTATTTACTTGCACCACGTCTAATATATAAAAATCTTTTCGAGGGATAGACATTGTAAAACATATCACCTGTGATTCTCAAAAACTTCGACAGGAAAACAAAGCTATGGCATTCTGGCCGAAAAAGTCAAACACTTCCCAGTCATCTACATCACCGAGTCAGGAGTTAGATAACTATAAAAACTGGCTAAACACATCCGAAAGTACCAATGCTCAAAGCAAAGAAATAAGTCAAGAAAATAACGTCAACAAGCAAAATATACCGCTATCCACAAAAGATATCTTCAATCTTGTGGAATCACACAGTGATAAGAGTAAAAACAACTTAAAAGTCTCAATTATTACTGAATTTTATCCTCCCGACTATGCCGCTACTGGACAATTAATTGAAGAATTAGCCAAGCAGTTAGAAGCACAGGGAGTAAAACTTGAAGTTTTCACAGGCCAGCCAGGTTATGCTTTCTCAAAAGCAACCGCTCCAGCTTTAGAAAAATCCGGTCGCCTTCGCGTCCAGAGATCCCGTTCTACACAAGTTTGGTCTGGTAGAATTCGTGGTAAAGCAATCAATGGCATCTTGTTTACACTGCGTGCTTTCTTACACTTAATAAAAAATTATCGTCAACACAACGTATTCCTAGTTACATCTGCCCCACCTTTCTTGCCAGTAGCGGCATATCTAGCACATTTATGTTTAGGGATGTCCTACGTTTGTTTAATATATGACTTATATCCAGATATTGCGATCGCATTGGGAGTAATAGACAAAAAGCATTGGTTGGCAAGATTTTGGCGAGGACTAAACAAAAGAATTTGGCGTAAATCAAAAGGAATAATAGTGTTAAGTCCTAATATGAGGGAGAGAGTGGTATCAACCTGTCCTGATGTAGCCGATAAAGTATCAGTAATTCATAGCTGGGGAGATCCCAATTTAATAGTACCCATTAGTAAAGAAAAAAATTGGTTTGCCAAACAACATAATCTAGTTAACAAATTTACTGTTCTTTATTCTGGTAATATGGGCAGATGTCATGATACAAAAACAATTCTAGAAACTGCCAAACAATTAAGAAACGATCCTATACAATTTGTGTGTATTGGTGATGGTGCAAAGCGGAATAGTTTTATGGAAGCCGTCAAAAGGTCGGGACTTACCAACTTTCTGTTTCTACCATATCAGGATAAAGACGTGTTACCTTATTCGTTAACAGCTTGCGACCTATCTTTAGTTAGTGTGGACGAAGGCATGGAAAGTTTAGTTGCCCCTAGTAAGCTTTACCCAGCTCTAGCAGCCGGCAGACCAGTAGCAGTAATTTGCTCAAAACACTCTTACCTGCGCCAGTTAATAGCTGATGGTAAATGTGGAGTTAGTGTAGAAAATGGAGATAGTTTTGCTCTTGCTGAATTTATTCGTCTGCTAAACAGCGATCGCCAACTAGCAGAGTTAATGGGGAAATCCTCTAGGGAGTATTTACAATCGAACTTTACACCGCAAATCATAGCTGAACAGTATTTCCAAATGCTCGAAAAATCTATTTCATCATCTTAGAATCTAGATTAACACTACATAACATGATATGATCACCAGCTAGTTTACAAACCTCCAAATTTTCCACTGTAATCAATTTAATAATTGAAATTCTGAAATAGGAGCAGGGCTTCGATGGTTTATTTAATCTCAGTCCCTCCACCGCAACCTTCTGATGATATTTGTATCAGCGTAATTTAGGAGGCCGAAGTGCAGAAAAGGTGTGACCGAAATCGGAAACGTTCTAAACGTAGAGCTATATACTGTCCCGTTCATAACTGTTACATGGATAGTATGAGTCAAAAATACAATCTATTTACAGAAAAAGCTGGACAGTTACAGCAGAGAGGCATCAGAAAAAGAGAAGCTCTCATGTTAGTTGCAGCTAAAACAGCAGTACCTTTAGAGGGAGAATGGTTAGAAGCTTTTTGGTGTGAACACTGCCAAGAGACTAAATGGTATCACGTTCGTAAACACGAATCTGTATATGAACTATCATTAGCACCGGCAGAATTGTGGCAACAAGCAACAGGCGTAATTAATCCCCATCGTAATCCTTCTGTTGGCGAGTTTACCTTTAGACAGGCTCAGGTAGTTGGTGGGAATAACATCAAAGATTTTTGGATCAACAACTAAACAAAAACACAAAAATTTAATCTATTTTGCTGAGTTAAAAATAAATTATTCATGTTCTTTGGTGATTTTTATGAAAAGGTTAAATCAACTTCATCACCAGCCTGATTATCTAGTCATTTCCATGAATTTTTAACTCTAATAGTGTTGTTAGCATCAATTTCCAAAAAGCACAAAGCATAAAGCATAAATAAGAGTCATTATTTACATTACAATTCATAAACAATTGTTTTAATGAAAGATACTATTTCTCAACAACCAGAACTACCTTCTCAAAAAGAGTTAATCATTGAAGCAGGAAGAACAGAAGGACAATACTGGAAAGACCTGTGGCGATACCGAGAGTTATTTTACTTCTTGGCTTGGAGAGATATTTTAGTACGTTATAAACAGACAGCCATAGGTATTGCTTGGGCATTAATTAGACCATTTTTGACTATGGTAGTATTCACAGTAGTATTTGGAAGATTAGCAAAATTACCATCAGAAGGAGTACCTTACCCTATTCTCGTCTTTTCAGCTATGCTGCCTTGGCAATTTTTTGCTAATTCTCTTTCAGAATGCAGTAATAGTTTAATCAGTAATTCCAATCTGATTTCCAAAGTCTATTTCCCCAGGTTAGTAGTACCAACCAGTGCAGTAGTAGTGAGTTTTGTGGACTTCATGATCTCAGGGATGATCTTACTAGCATTGATGATTTGGTATAACTTTGTCCCCAGTTGGCGAATTATTACCCTACCTTTATTCATTGGTATTGCTTTTTCCGCCTCAATGGGTGCAGGACTATGGTTTGCTTCTCTAAATGTCAAGTATCGAGATTTTAGATACATAGTTCCATTTATTGTACAATTTGGTTTGTATATTTCACCTGTAGGATTCAGCAGTAATGTAGTTCCTGAAAATTGGCGTTTTATATATTCATTAAATCCAATAGTAGGAGTAATTGATGGTTTTCGTTGGGCTATCTTGGGGGGACAGTCAAATCTTTATCTACCAGGATTTGTTTTATCTTTAATCCTTGTATTTTTATTATTGATTAGTGGCATTTGGTACTTCCGTAAAATGGAAAGAAGATTTGCAGACGTAATTTAATTCATCATTCAATTTCAATGATCATTAAATTATCCTATTCCCTATGCACTTATATTTATTTCGCATTCAACAACTGAAGTTGAGCTTTGTAAGTATTTAGTATTTAGTGTTTAATAAAATTTCTAAAGCGTGAAAAACTAATTTGATTACTTTATTAAGTGAAGTATAATACCAATGTCTGATGTAGTTATTCGTGTAGATAATCTGAGTAAAAAGTACATTATAGGACACCAAAATCATGAAGGATATACAGCATTACGTGATGTAATAGCTAACAAAGTTAAATCTCTCAGTAATTTAATTAATCCTAAAACTTCCAAGGATAATTCTCCATCTGAAGATTTTTGGGCAGTCAAGGATGTTGGTTTTGAAGTAAAACAAGGAGATAGAGTTGGTATTATTGGGCGTAACGGTGCGGGTAAATCAACACTTCTAAAGATCCTCAGTAGGATTACTGAACCAACTACAGGAAGAATAAGTATTAAAGGCAGAGTTGCGAGTTTACTTGAAGTAGGTACTGGTTTTCATGGCGAGTTGACAGGAAGAGAAAACATTTTTCTCAATGGTGCAATATTAGGCATGAGTAAGGCAGAAATTAAACACAAGTTTGATGAAATTGTTGCTTTTTCAGAGGTAGAAAAATTTTTAGATACACCTGTGAAAAGGTACTCTTCTGGTATGTATGTAAGATTAGCCTTTGCAGTAGCGGCTCATTTAGAGCCAGAAATTCTAATTGTAGATGAAGTTCTAGCCGTTGGTGACACAGCTTTTCAGCAAAAATGTTTGGGTAAAATGGAAGAAGTTGGCAGGGAGGGTAGAACAGTTTTATTTGTAAGTCATAATATGGGAACTATAGAAAAACTATGTAATCAAGGACTTTATTTAAAGTCAGGTAAGATTCAATGTAGCGGAAAAATAGAATCTTGCTTAAATGAATACTGGCAAAGTCTAGATCACAAGGTTTTATATGCACCAGGTACAATTTATAAGTTAGAAAGTATCAACCAATTAACTAAATTCTCTATTGTAGAAATTACACTTCTAGATGAGCAAGAGTTTAGTAAATCAGTTGTTAGAACCTGGGACTATTTGCGAATTAGGATTAGATATTTTTGTCCTCAACCAATCCCTGTAGCTGGAGTTGATATTGCGATTCATACATTTTCTGGCAGTAAACTAATTCATTTTTCAACAAAACCATTGAGTGGAATGGAGATATCCTTCACAGAAGGATTTGCAGAGGCTCATTGTGTTATTCCTCGCCTGCCTTTAGCATCAGGAAATTATAGATTAAGTGTAGGTTTATCTATTCCTATGCGTCAGTGGCTATGCTGGGAAGAAGGTATAGCTACTTTGGAAGTAAAAGACAAGGATGTATACAATTCTCTTGTACCTCCCGACCAAAACAGAACACCTATAGCCATAGAACATTATTGGGAAATTCCTGAAAAAACTGCATTGGCAACTATCAATTAGCCGCTTAACGTTAATATAGTCATATCTAGCTAAATTTTACTTTTTTAATTATGGCTATTTGAACAAAAATTTACTGCCATGAAAACCATTGACATAGCTAAAGAATTTCCTCGAATTACTATTATTACTCCATCTTATAATCAAGGTCAATTTATTGAAGAAACAATTTGCTCAGTTTTATCACAAAATTATCCGAATCTAGAATATATTATCATTGATGGTGGTAGTACCGATGATACGGTTGATATTATTAAAAAATATGAATCTTCTATATCCTACTGGGTGAGTGAACCAGATAATGGACAATCTCATGCTATTAATAAAGGACTTGCAAAAGCAACAGGTGATATCATCGCCTATCTAAATAGTGATGATTATTATTTACCAGAAACATTATTTAAAGTAGCTGAATTTTTCTTACAGTTTCCTGACACTGATTTATTACATGGACAATGTCGTTATGTCAATCAAAAGGGAGAAAAAATTGGTGAGCAGTTTGGCAATATCAGCACATTAGCTGAAATTTTAGACTTATGGGGTGTATGGTGGCAAAAACGTCAATTCGTACAACCGGAAGTGTTTTGGAGTAAAAGAATTACAGATAAAATAGGTTCTTTTAAAGAAGAGCTTAATTTTGTCATGGATTATGACTACTGGTTGAGAATTATTCAAGCGGGAGGTATTGTTAGAAGTTTAAATACAGAATTATCTTGTTTTAGATTTACAGATAGTCAAAAGTCAAATTACAGTGATAAAGTATCAGCAGAATTACTTAATCTGATCAAACCACTCCTTTGGAATAGTTATACCAAGATTTCACTAAAAAAGCGATGCTTGCTACAGGGTAACTGGTTGTACCAAGCTGTTTTTTTGGAACAAGTTAAAAATTCGATGCAAGCAAAAGACAGCAAACAGAAGAGGTATACAAAGCTATTAATAATCATTCTTGTTAATCCACAAATTTTATTTAGTTTAGACTTAATCAATAGGATAAGAACTATCCTAATTAAAAGCCAGGATTAGTTACAGAACGCTGTGATGACTTGTATGGATTCAAAATAATTAGAAATCATTTCATTAATTTTACTAAAGAAAAAATGAACCTATATGTTAATTAGCAAAAACAAAAACCAGTATACCTGAAAGAAAGTATACAAAATATGATCCAAAATAATCCTAAAAATATAGTGACTTCACACAACTTTTTTTAAAAAAATCTTTATAAAATTCAGCAAGGGGAGTTAAAATTCAAATGTCAATTGGCTCAATAGTTTATAAAATCAGAAAAAAATATGATCATGGTTTTGTAACAGCATATTATAGAGATAACGTCAGGAAAAGTATCTTAAATTCTCGTCCAGTTGTTAACACATCTGATCGCATTTGTGAAATCCATGTCTTGACTTCTGCAAATGATTGGTTAAATTTAATTTGGACACTTAAATCTTTTTACCATTTTTCCCAACGTCAGTATTCTTTATGTATCCATGATGATGGAACTTTGACTGAGGATAATATCAAAACTTTACAATATCATTTTCCCCAAGCCAGGATTATTGATAGAAACAAAGCTGATGTAAAAGTATTACCATTATTATCTTCTTATCCTCATTGTTTAGATTTTCGCAAAACCAATCAGTTGTCACTAAAAGTATTTGATTTTGCTTTATATTTGCAAAGTGAAAAATTACTACTTTTAGATAGTGATATTCTTTTTTTTGCAGAACCTACAGAACTACTAAACCGTATTGAAAATCCAAGTTACAAATTTAATTCTTTCAACAGGGATTTGAAAAGTGCTTATACAGTAGATGCAGAAACAGTAAAAAATAGCTTAGATTTTGACTTAACTGCAAGAGTTAATTCAGGATTAGGTTTAATTCACAAAGAATCATTAGATTTAAAATGGATAGAAAAATTCCTCTCATTACCAAGCATTATTGGACATTTTTGGCTGATTGAACAAACTATCTATGCCTTGTGTAGTTCTCGTTATGGAGTAGAGTTATTACCGCCAGCCTATGATGTACATTTAGGAAGCGGTATAAATTCTTCACCTTCTCGGCATTATGTTGGTGCAATTCGACATTTGATGTATAGAGAAGGTATTAAACACCTTAGCCAACAAGGATTTTTAAAATCTTTGATGTAGTTAATACTACTTATCATTCACGAGGAATTATTGGTATGCTACCCCGTATTATTTCATCTTTAAAGTATCGCAAAAAGTTAGCTGATTATGGTATTTACTATCTATTCCAAAAAGATTTCGATATTTTTAACTTAAAAATTGGAAATAAAAGAATTCAAGTCAATATACCTGAGTCAGAAAAGTCTATATTAGCTTATGAATTATATACAATATTAATTGATGACTGTTATGGATTAGCACCACTCAAAAATAAAATTAGTTCTGTATTGGATATAGGAGCAAATGTAGGACTATTCAGTATAGCTTCTAGTTATTATTTTCCTGAAGCAGTAATTCATGCTTATGAACCAAACTCAGAATTAAAAGATTTTTTAGATGCAAATTGCGAGTCTATAGGAGCGAATTGTTTTTTAGAAGGTATAGGCATAAAAGACTCGTTTATTAGTTTACGAAAAGGAAAAAATTCACTTCATTCAACTTCATGTGTTGATGATACTGGTACAATTTCTTGTACTTCTTTTATGAAAGCAATTCAACGATTAGGAGATAGTGTTGATTTAGTCAAACTAGATTGTGAAGGCATAGAATGGGAACTATTCAAAGATACTAAAAGCTGGTCTAAAGTTAAGTATTTAACTATGGAGTACCATCTTTGGGCTGATCCTGGATACTCATTGGAAGATTTACTAGACTGTATGGAAAAAATAGGATTTGCTTGCACTTATCATAATCCTGATGAATCGGGACAATGGGGTATCATTCATGCCAAAAACAAATTAATTTGACAATGATAAATTTAAGATGATTAACAAATTGAACTCATCCCAACCATTAAAAGTTCTGATGATGCCAGATTATCGCATTGATAATCCATATCAAAGATTACTAGCAAATGCTACACAAAACTATAATGTAACGGTATTTTTTCCCGTTGGTTATCGTCGGGTTTTTCCTGTTTGGAGAGCAATTAAAGATCAGCCTGAATCTATTGATGTTGTTCATATACATTGGCTAGAATCTTTTATTAAAGGACAGAGTTTAATCACTCGTTTATTGTATTCAGTCAAATTTTTACTAGATATTTTATTAACTCGGTTGTCGGGAGTAAAAGTTGTTTGGACAATACATGATTATCTAGAACATGATGCTCCACATCCTGAATTGGAACTATGGCTAAGAAAAGTATTAGTTCATTTAAGCAACAAATTAATAATTCACAATCAATCTTTTTTAGAAACCATTGCTAGTGAATATGGTTTTCCAGAAAAAAAAGCAGTTGTTATCCCTCATGGACATTATAGAAATGTATATGGTAGTTCGATAGACAAATCAATCGCTAGACAAAAACTCAACTTACCTACAGATAAATTGGTTTATCTTTATCTAGGAATGATTAGACCCTATAAAGGCATTGAAGACTTACTTGATGTTTGGGAAAAACACAAATTTGATAATAGTTTGCTATTAATAGCTGGCAATCCTATTATTCCAGAATATGGAAAGTTTATTAAAGATAAAATTGATACTCTCAATGATGTACTTCTTTATGATTTTTTTATCAAAAATGAAGATATACACTTATTTTTTAGTGCAGCAGATATAGTAGTTCTTCCTTTCAAAAAGGTGCTTACTTCTGGTAGTGCAATTTTAGCAATGTCCTTTGGCAAACCAATTATTGCTCCCAAAATGGGCAGTTTACCAGACTTATTAAGTGACGCTAAAACATTGTTGTATGATTCACAAGACAAAACAGGATTAGCAACAGCTTTACTTAATAGTCATCATTTAAACTTAGAAGAGTTAAGCAAAATTATTATTAAAGCCTGTGATGATTTAGACTGGGATAAAATAGGCTATAAAACTTCTGAAGTTTATCACAATTGTTAAATAAAAAATAAACCTTTTAATTGCTCTTTTAGTTGATTTTACAATAATTCAATATGTGTGGTTTTTCTGGTATTTTATCTAAACATCCATCCTCTACATCAGATTTAAAAGCATCTCTCAAATCTATTCTACATAGAGGACCTGATTATCAGGGAATATGGGAAGATGAACATTTGAAAATAGGACACACTCGCCTTTCAATTTTAGATTTAAGTCCCTTGGGTAATCAACCCATGAGTTATCAAAATGGACAATTACAAATCATATTTAATGGTGAGATCTACAATTATATTGAAATTAAAGAAGAACTTATAGGTAAAGGATATTCTTTTATTAGTCATAGCGATACTGAAGTTTTAATAGCTGCCTACGCTTGTTGGGGTAAAAAATGCCTAGAGAAATTGAGAGGAATGTTTGCCTTTGCTATTTGGGATCAAGATACCAAAGAGTTATTTATTGCCCGTGATCGCACTGGAGAAAAACCGTTTTATTATTGGTTTGATCATGATAAATTCTACTTTTCTTCAGAACTAAAAGCATTAATTAAACTATTACCTCATACACCATCTCTAGATCCGATCAGCCTTGATTTATACTTACATTATCAATATGTTCCAGAGCCACTTACACCTTTAAAAGATATTCTCAAACTACCATCTGCTCACTATCTAGTAATTAACTGCGAAGACTGGCAAATAAATCCTAAATGTTATTGGAGTTTAGATGATATTCCACCCATAGAAGGTGATCCCATTCAACTAATTCGCCATGAACTAGAGAAAGTAATTGATTTAACATTACGTTCTGATGTTCCTATTGGTATAGCCCTCAGTGGTGGGCTTGACTCTGGCGGAATAGCGGCTCTGGCTGCTCCTAAGTATAAGCATACACTTCAAGCATTAAGCATAGGTTACGAAGGCAGACCACCCTGCGATGAAAGATCAGAAGCAGCAGAATTAGCCCAGTGGTTAGGGATACCATTCCAGGATGTTGAACTGCGTACTTCAGAATTAGTAGATTTTTTCCCGGAATTAGTCAGATTAATTGATGATCCAATTGCTGATATTGCCGCCTATGGGCATTTTGCCGTCATGAAATTAGCATCAGACTTAGGAATTAAAGTCATGTTAAGTGGCTTGGGAGGTGATGAACTATTCTGGGGTTATAGTTGGGTTTTAAATGCTGTCAGATTAGCTGAAAAAAAAGTTAACTTAAATACTAAACTCGATAAATTTTCTGGAGCTTTAACTGGATTAGATTGGCTGACTAAATTTCCTATATATAACAGATTAGCTAATAGTAATAAAATTCCTAATATTATCACATCATTTTTACATCAAGGTCTAGAAATTAATAACTTAGCAGCGTTATATCCCCAACAAATGCCTTTTTATAACACTAGAACTGATTTTCAGCAAGCATGGTATGACCATAATTACCTGTATACTCAATCATTTAAAGAACAATTACCTCAACGTAATCCTTACCAACCATTTATGATTGAAGAATGGAAAGATATTCCTAACCAAATGTGTCAATTAGTCTTTAATACATGGTTAGTTTCTAATTGTTTATCATTGGGTGATCGTACCAGTATGGCCGCTAGTGTGGAAGTTCGTATTCCCCTACTAGATTATAAACTTATTGAATTGGTGATGGGCTTACGTAAAACACAGCCAGATCATAAATCTGGACAAAAAACCTGGTTGATAAACGTCTTACAGGATGTTTTACCAAGTCAAGTAACTCAACGTCAGAAACGGGGATTTGAACCTCCTTATGGAGAATGGATTAAGGCTTTATTAGCAAAATATGGTCAACTTGTTATAGACGGAAATTTAGTTAATTTGGGTTTTTTCAATAGAGAATATATCGTTAAACTTTTCCAAAATTACCAAAAAAATTATGCTATGGTATATAAGCTAATATACATAGAATGTTGGTATAGATATATTTTGCAGTGAAATTATGGCATGATAACAAATTAATTTATTATTTATTAACTCATGGACAATCACATATTATTATGACTATAAAAATTGCTATCCAATCAAATCATATCAACCATTTCACGGAAACTTTAGTTTATTTGTTGTCATTAGTAGAAGAATTTAAAATTACTCTTATTACCCAGACAGATACTAACTTACTGAACTTAGATACTGAGCATCCTTGGTGTTTGGAGAGACTTAATAAAAACCAAAAGGTGGAAATTATATCTCTTGATACAGAAGCTCAAAATTCAGACTATTTATTCATTACACTTTCTAATCATAATTTTATTGAACATAAACGCATAATCAAATGGGTGAGTGGAAGCAAAAAAATAGGACTTTTATCAAACTCTAATTATAGTAGTTGGAAATATACTCTTAAAGAATTAATTTTTAATTTCCCATACTGGATTTTTGCAAAATCCCTGATCTTGCAAGTTCATAATAACAAGTTAAATCCTCATTTTTTAATCATAAACAAGTTTTTTTATACGCCATCTGTTCACCCGCAAAATTTTAGTAGTGAACAATTACGAAAGAAAATGTTCTCATTTTCTAAACCAAATAAATTTAAGCGTCAATTCAAGTTTACATTTATTGGTAATAAAAATCCCACAGAAAGAACTATTGTTCTGCAACAAGTGAGAGAAACAATTGCCACATTTCAGGATCTGAATGAATTTAATGAATATCCCGTTAAGAATAAACTACATTCAACCGCGGAAATAACTTCCATCCTATGGATTGAATATGGTGATGACAAAGGAGAAGGATCAAGAGGACTATCTCCCAATGATTATATTGATGCTTTAAGTGAATCTGACTTTTGTATTTCTCCCCTGGGTTGGGGTGGAAATTGGACTCACAGAACAGTAGAAGCTCTAGCCAGAGGAGCTATTCCTATTCTTGAAGACGCAAGCAGATACAATATAGGACTTGAGGACATGATTAGTTGTATTCTTGTTAAAGACAACAATTGGCATGAAGCAATAATTAGAGCTAATAATTTAGACGAAAATCAAATTTATAAAATGCGGTGTCAAATTCAGAAAATTTGTAAAGACCATTTATTACCAGAAGCTTCTGCGATTAACCTGACGCAAAACTTAGGTCTTTAGTCGTTTCTCACGATAATTTTTGTATGTTAATTTACTTATTTAGGTATAGGTTATGATTAGAGATAAATTACCAATCAATTGGATACATATTTATGATAGTTTGCGCTTTGAAGTTAAAACTTCATTGGGGCGAACTTTTCAAAAAAAACTTACATTACTAAAATCTGATTATCTTCATGTAGGATGTGGAGATTCACTTTTAGATGGGTTTCTCAATACTGATGCTTTTACTAATAATAAAGCAGATTATAGGATTGATCTTCGGTTTCCGCTTCCTTTTGAAAACTCATCTTTTCAGGGTATATATGCCCATCATGTAGTTGAACATTTAACTTATGAGAACGCAAGGTTTTTCTTTCAAGAAGCAAAACGAATATTAAAAAATGGAGGAACTTTGAGAATAGTTGTACCTGATGCCGAAAAGTTTATTAAGAAATATATTCAAAGTTCACATGATCCTAATTTTCCTGCTTCACTTATACCTGAGTGGCATCGTTCACCTGAATGGCAAACTTCACTTGAAGTTCTAGATCATGTATTTCGTGATAATTATTTTAATCAGCATCTTTCTGCATGGGATTTTTACACTTTAAATCACAGATTAAAGGAAACTGGTTTTAAAGAAATTCGACAAGTAGAATGTGGAATTTCAAATGATCAAAAACTCTGCAATCTGGACAAAGAAGACTGGCAAGATCAATCTGTATATGTTGAAGCTAAGGTTTAAGTTGTATGCTGAAAATTCCTTGACTGCCTTTTAAAACCAATAAAATTTGTTGACATCAATGGATGTAAATAATGGAGGACTTGCTCTGATAAAAATAGCCAATAATCAAAAGCAAATATTGAATAAAATCCCAATAGACAAATTATGGTAATGCCCTGTTTGTCAGAGAAAAACTTATTTTTTAAATTTTGTAACTTTTAATTTTCTATGAAACACCCTAAAGTAACTCTTCTTACCTGTACTCATAACGGAGAAAAAACAATCCAACAGGTTCTAGAAGCTATAGCAAACCAAACTGATATTTCAAAAGATATCTTTGAGATTTTAATTGTTGATAATGCTTCTACTGACTGCACCTCTGAAATTGCAGATGCCACTATAAAAAACCTTCACTTAAATGGTAAAGTTTTATCAGAACCTCGCATTGGTAAAGTTAATGCTTTTTTGACAGGAGTGTATGAAGCAAAAGGGGAAATAATCAGTATTATTGATGATGATAACTTGATAGAAACAGGTTTTATTAGTCACACATTAGCAGTATTTGAAAAATATCCAAAAGTTGGTGTAGTAGGCTCATCTAATCGAATTTTTGTGGATACAGTTATACCAAACTGGTTTAAGTGGATAGAAGGACGTTATGCTTGTTCAGCCACGCCTTTGTTAGAAAACATTCAGGTAACAAGTGAAGATGGTGTGATTATAGCTGAAACAGGAGTCATAGCAGGTGCTGGTTTGTCTTTCCGCGTAGAACCACTCAAAAGATGTTTAGAAAAAGGGTATCACTTTTTTAATGACGGACAGCGAGGTGAAAAGATGAAAGTAAGTGGTGAAGATACAGAACTATGCTGGTTGCTACGCAGTTTAGGTTATTTATTTGCCTATGATCCTCGCATTAAGCTGAATCATGCTATTAAACCAGAACGATTAGATATCAAATATTTTAAAACTCTTTGTGCAACCATTGGTGCTGGCTGTCTTGGTTTTGATCCATTCTTGTTTACTCATAAGTATACTGATAAAAATTTACCCCTAAAATGGACTTGGCAATGGCAGTTAATATCAAAAATTAAACGTTACATAACCTTTATTTTTTCCCCTGAAAATGTTGGTGAATCACAGGATGAGAAAAAATTTAGAAATTGGATAGCCAGAATAGAATGTATGGCAGCTATTAAACGTATTCTACATGAACGTAGTAACTACACCAAGCACATTCATCAAGTAGCCTGTGGTGAGTGGACTGATTTAAGAGTACGTTGATTAAATAATAAGATCAAGATGCCAATGAATCATCTATTGCCTAAAGTTAGTATTCTGATTCCCTGCTACAATTCTGAGCAGTGGTTAGCACAAGCTATAGAAAGTGCGTTGAACCAAACATATCAAAATAAAGAAGTAATTGTTGTTGATGATGGTTCTAGCGATAACAGTCTGGATATTATCAAGAGTTTTGGGGATCAAATTGGTTGGGAAACGGGATTAAATAGAGGTGGAAACCCTACCCGCAATCGTTTGTTACAACTAAGTAGTGGAGATTGGTTGCAGTATTTAGATGCTGATGACTACCTGTTACCAGACAAATTAGAAAAACAAATTCAGTTCTTAAATTCTCATCCTCAAGCAGATGTAATTTGTAGTCCAATCATTCTTGAATATTATGAGCAAGATAGAATATTCAGGAATACATCTGGTAAGTCTCCAAAAAATTTTGATGTTGATGTTAATTTTGATCCTTGGCTATTTTTAGCCCAGTGGAGACTCCCGCAAACTGCCGGTAGTCTGTGGAATAAAAAAAGCCTAGTGGAAATAGGCGGTTGGAAAGAAGATTTATTATCCTGTCAAGAATATGAATTGTACTTACGAGCTTTAATGGCTGGACATAAATTTGAATACTATGGTGAAGCTTTGTCTGTTTATCGTCAATGGAGTGACAAAACAGTTTGTAAGAAAAATCCAGCAGGTACGTACAAAAACAGATTAAAAATTCTGGATACACTAGAATTATATCTAACATCATCTGGTCAATTAACAGACTTCAGAAAAAATGCTATCAATCAATCAAGATTTGATTGCGCTCGGATAATTTGGTTATTTGATCATCAATGGGCTTTAGACATTATCCAGCAAATTGGTAAAAGTCATTCGCAATTTGTGCCATCATCGCACAAAGTTCCTTACTTTTATCGGCTGATTTATAAAAGTTTAGGATTTAATGCTGCTGAGATAGCTGCTAAATTTAAAAGAGAATTGTTAAATCGTCCACTGATCAATACTTAACTTAAAAAGTCTTCTAAATATGCCATTGTGTGAAATCAGAGTACCAACTTATAAGCGTCCTGAATTACTAAAACGAGCCTTAAAAAGTCTGATTTCTCAAGATTTTGAGAACTGGAAAGCAATAATTATGGATGACTCTCCAGAACAAGAAGCAAAAGAGATAGTAGAATTATTCGCAGATGAGAGATTAATATATAGTCCTAACCCCAAAAATTTAGGGAGTGCAGGAAACATAGATAGAGCTTTTCAATCTTCCAGTATCGTAGGTGGGACTTATGCCTGTATTCTGGAAGATGATAATTGGTTCATGCCTAGTTTTTTATCTGAAAATATTCATTCTCTAGAAAAAAATAATGTCAATATTTTGCTAAGAAATCAGGAAATTTATCTCAAGCAAGACAATGATTTTTTTCCTACTCATAGAACAACACGAGGCGATTATTTAACTTCTAAAATATATCAACCTTTAGAATTATGTGCTTGTACTTTTTTGTGTGAGGGTATTTCTAATGGAGGACTGTTTTGGAAAACATCAACATTATCTAATCTGCAAGTGGGAAATAAGGTTAAGGATGCAGGATTACAAGAATACTGTCGAACTTTACAAATCAATGAAAAATTGTATTTTGCAGATAAACCACTTTGTTACTGGTCAGAAATGCCCATATCTCTATCACTTCGCAATCCTATTAATAATCGTTTATTTGCCAGAGGTGTCCAGTCTTTGAGAAGATTTTTAATCAAAAAATATGGTCAAGATATAATTTTTGCATCTAAACAAATGGCTATTTCATTAAATCAGTTAGACACTTGGGAATTATCTCTCATAGACTCACTTTTTTTAAGTTATAAATTTGAATTAATTCAGAGTTTAGAATTGATTAAACGCTCTCTCAAGTCGTCAGCGAGATTTTTCTTGATTAAAGATCCCCTTGATAACTATTTTATGGATATATCATCTCAGTAATAGAGTTATAAAATAACGGTTAAAATAACGGTTTTCATTCACATTGTACCTTTCTTCCTATAATTAAATTAAATGCCGAATACACTTCCTATATCTGCCATTGTACCTACACGTAACCGAAGTATACCCTTAACTAAGACATTACAGAGTTTGGCTCAACAGTCAGTACAACCTGTAGAAATGATTGTAGTAGATGGTTCTACAGATGATCAAACTAAGAATGTTTGTGATTTGCAAATTCCTGGATTATTAACGACCATCAAATATTATCGAGCGACAGAAATAGGAGCGGCCAGTCAAAGAAATCAAGCGATATTATTCGCTTCCCAAAATGTAATCTGGTTAATGGATGATGATATTTTATTAGAACCAGATTGTTTATTAAGACTTTGGTCAGCGCTACAAAGTGATCCACGAATCGGTGGAGTTAATGCGATGATTACTAACCAACGCTATCTACCACCGGGATTTATTAGCCGTAATTTATTCTATTTTTTACATGGTTCTTATGAAAAGAGCTATGCTGGTAAATGTATTGGGCCCGGTTTAAATTTATTACCAGAAGATGACCCAACTTTACCGGAAATTGTACCTGTAGAATGGCTGAATACAACTTGTACATTATATCGAAAAGATGTACTTCCACAACCATTGTTTTCATCTAATTTTATTGGCTATTCTTTAATGGAAGATGTTACACTTTCTCTGATGGTTGGTAAAAACTGGAAGTTAGTAAATGCACGTACAGCCAGAATTTTTCATGACAGTCAACCAGGGGATCACAAAAATAATTTAACTGTCTTAGCAAAGATGAGCTTAGTTAATCGCTTTTTTGTGATGACTCAGATATTGGAACGACACAAACCTAGTGATTATTGGAAATTAATCGTTTTACAATTATTTGAAATTGCTGCTTGTTTACAATCTAAACAAGGTTGGTTATCTTTACCTTCTGTAATTGCAGGAAAGTTATCAGGTACTTTAGAAATTATATCCAAGTAATTTCCATTATTTTATAAGACAGAAATTGATATTAAAATTAATGTTTTTGACTCGGTTTATCATTACTATATTTCATCGTGTCACCCAAGGGTTAGCCAGTCGGTGGCGCAATGTTTATTATCGAATTTTAGGGGTAAAAATACATGGCTATGTATGGATGCGACAAATTGAAATTACCCGCAATTTTCAGGATATTCAAATTGCCGACAGTTGCGCCTTAGATGAGGGTGTGGTGCTTCTATGTAGCGGAGAATCTCTCAATCAAAGTAAAATTTATATCGGATCTCGGACGTACATTAATCGCAATACATTTTTAGATGCCACTGAATCAATCACTATTGGAAAGGATTGTGCTATCGGTCCTGGCTGCTATATTACTGATCATGATCATGGACTTGATTTAGAAGTTTCCCCTCTTGCACAACCAATGGTTAGTAAACCTACAAAAATAGGCGATCGCGTCTGGATTGGTGCAAATGTTACAATCCTCAAAGGAGTCACTATTGGTAATGATAGTGTCGTAGGTGCTGGTAGCGTGGTGACTAAAGATTTACCAGAAAGTGTTATTGCCGTTGGAGTTCCCTGTAAAGTTATGAAAGAGAAAGTTAACTCAGAAATACAAACAGTTACATAAGCTGTATGCTCCAAAAATGACTGTTTTGAGAGTTCAACATAAAAAACGTCTTACTTCTTGTTTATTTTTAAGATTTGGATTTTTTATGTATAAATGTATATTTTAAATTAAACGATGCTTCAGATATCATGTCAACAGTTATTTACCACACCTAAATTAATTTTTTTCTATAGCTAAAAAATATAACTTATAATTATATATCAGACACCAGGTGGTAATTAAGTAATTAAGTTTACATCATCTGAAACCCTTGTAGGAAAAACTCGTGAATTGTTCCTGCAAGATTTTTCACCAGATATCTATTATGAATTGTTGAATTTTACGGATATCAATTATATATGTGGTATATTGCAATTTAGAATACCTCACACAAAACATACATTTAACGCTAACCATAGTTTGAGGCAAAAATCCGAAAACCTGAAGTTAGTATAAATTTTTTGAAAAGATATTCTTTTCAGAAAGTCAAATTAATCAAACTGGGTTAACTTAGTACAAAATATCAAACTACAAACAAAACGCAAAGGAATATTTCGATCATGGCAACAATAGTGGGAACAGCAGGTAATGATACGTTAGTGGCTATCACTGCCGGCGATAGAGTTGAAGGTTTAGCAGGTAATGATAGTCTCAGTGGTAGTAGTGTTAGCTCCTCTGATTTACAAGGAGGTAGTGATGATGATACGCTCACAGGCGGATCTGGTGATGACACCTTAGATGGGGGATCAGAGAGAGATGCCATGTTTGGTGGCACTGGTAATGATTTCTATGTGGTTGACAACGGACTAGACTATATTGCAGATCCAGACGGTGGACGTGTCCAGGTTTGGACTAGCTGGAACGCTACTAACCAATACGCCAGCCCAGTTGGAATACAAATGGTTGTTATGGGTGACAACGTTACTGCCAATGGCACTAATCAGAATGATGTTATTGTTGTTTCCGGTAGTAATGCCGTCATATATGGTGAAGGCGGGAGCGACATCATCAAAGGTATTAACGGCTCTACCATTTATGGGGGAGCAGGTGATGATATCCTAGAAATAACTAATACTGGTAGTGGTACTTTAGTTGGTGGTAGTGGCAATGATCGCTACAACATTTTTGCTGGTAACTCAGGGATAGTGATAAATGAGGTGAGTGATATAGGTGGAGGTACAGACAAAGTTTTCACTACTACAAACTTCTCTTTAAACAATCCTGGTGCTTCTGGAGTGACAATCATAGGAGATGTTGAAAACTTGGAACTGGCAGTCACAGGTGCTGGAGGTGCAACAATTGGTGAAGGAAATAGTCTGAATAATCAGATCATTGGTAATGAGTTAGGTAACACACTCAATGGTTTAGCCGGTAATGATAGTATTTACGGCGCTCAAGGTGATGATAATATTAGTGGTGGACTTGGTGATGACAGCCTAGAAGGTAATGAAGGCAGTGATACCTTGAATGGTGGTGAGAAATATGACGTACTTATTGGTGGTGCTGGTAATGATGTATTTACCTTTGGTGGAGTCGGTTTATCCGCAGAAGCGTTTGCCTCAAACTCCATAGATAAAGACTTTATTTTCGACTATACCGTTGGACAAGATCGGATCGTCCTTTCAAATAGCTCATTTACTTCATTGGCTGTTGGTGCATTAAATGCATCTGACTTCCGATTAGTTGCACTGGCTAATGATACCACTTTGGGAGAATTCTCTGAAAAAATCATTTACAACCAAACTACAGGCTCTATCGCTTATAACGAGAATGGTATTGGTGGTGGTTTTGGTACAGGTGGGGTGTTTGCGGTACTAACCACCCTTCCAGCAGGCTTAACAGCAGGAGATTTTCAAATCATTGCCTAGTAGACTGAGCAGTTAAACTCACTACTTAATGTTTTAGCTCCCCTAGTTTCTTTAACCAGGGGAGTGAAATTTTATTGACAATATCCTCTAATTTTTAGTAATGCTTAATTTCCTAAGCACCTTTTTGAAGGTGGTGAAATTAAAGCCAATAGAATATGAGAAATAACTTTTTTCTGGATATGAAAAATTTAAGTAAGGTTCAATTTCAATAATATAATTAATATGAATAATTGTAATGTTACTGTTATTATTCCGACTTATCAAAGATTATCTCAGCTTTTACAAAGTTTAGAAAAAATTTTAGAATGTAACCCAAAACCTGATGAAATTATTATTCACATTGACAGTAATGATAATGAAACTGACAGGGGATTAAGAGATTATTTAGATAACAGTAAAATCCAGGAAATTAAACGAGAAATTAAAATTATTACTATTAAAAACTCATTTCATGTCGGACCTGGAGGCGGTAGAAATATAGCTATTGAACAAGCCAAAAATTCAATAGTTGCTAGTTTTGATGATGATTCTTACCCTTTAGATAGAGACTATTTTCAACGATTAATCAATATTTTTGCTGATTTTCCAGAAGCAGCAGTTGTTTCTGCAAAAATATTTCACATCAACGAAGAAATCACACCATCAACATCATCCGCTAGGTGGGTATCTGATTTTGTAGGTTGTGGTTGTGCTTATCGTCAAGAAGTCTTTAAACAGACTGCGGGATACGTTAGTTTACCCGTTGCTTACGGTATGGAAGAAGTGGATTTATCTTTACGTCTTCATGATTTGGGATGGAAGATTTTAGAAAGCTCTAATTTAAGAGTATTTCATAATACACAACTAGAACACCATAATAATCCTAAAATTACTGCTGCTAGTATTGCCAACTTGATGCTTTTAACCTATTTAAGATATCCTGTTGTTTTATGGTGGTTAGGCATAGCACAATGTATGAATCGGATTATTTGGTTAGTCAAATATGGCAGAACATCAGGCATTTTGGCTGGTATATTTACCATCCCGAATTTAATTCAACATCATTATCATTTACGTCATGCCATTAGTTACAAATCATTAATTTCATATCTACACTTACGCAAAAATCCTATCTGTATCCAATGACTATTTGCGATCAATAAAACAGTAGAATTGAGCAAATTCGTTGACAATTAAAGACAAAAACAAGTGAACTGGATATCTTGCCAAATTGGAGCGCGTGAAAATTACTCTATCCCCAGAGCTTTACACCAAGAAAGAGAACTAACTTATTTAATCACAGATGCTTGGGTTTCACCACAATCACACTGGAATTTTTTACCTGCAAATATTTTAACTAATTTCCGTGAAAGATACCATCCAGATTTAGATACTGCATCTGTACACTGTTTTAATAATTCATTAATTCAGTTTGAATTAATAAGTAAATTACATAAAAACACAGGATGGGAAAAAATTATTGCCAGAAATAAATGGTTTCAGAAAAAGTGTATCAATACATTAAAATCACTTACTAAAAACTCTCAAAATCCTCATATTATTTTCTCATATAGCTATGCTGCTTTAGAATTATTTAAGTTTGCCAAATCACGAGGATGGTACACTGTATTAGGTCAAATTGATCCAGGAATTGAAGAGGAAAAAATTGTTATTCAAGAATATGAAAAATATCCTCAATATCGGGGAGAATGGCAGCCAGCACCTGATTATTATTGGCAAACTTGGCAAGAAGAATGTAAATTAGCTGATACTATAGTAGTAAATTCTAACTGGTCGCGCCAACTCCTAGAAAAAGCAGGTATTAATTCCCAAAAAATTAAGACTATTCCCCTAGTATATACTCCACCAAAAGAAACTATTGATTTTGTTCGTACCTATCCAGAATCTTTTTCTCAACAACGTCCTTTAAGGATATTATTTTTAGGGCAGGTAATTTTAAGAAAAGGAATTGCGGCTATATTAGATTCTATTAAACTCCTAGAGGGATATCCTGTAGAATTTTGGATAGTTGGATCTCAACAAATTGAAATTCCAGCACATTTACAAACTCATCCTCAAATTCGTTGGATAGGCCATATTAATAGAAGTGAAACCGGACAATATTATCAGATAGCTGATATATTTTTATTTCCCACACTTTCCGATGGTTTTGGTTTAACTCAACTAGAAGCAAAATCTTGGAAATTACCCATTATTACCTCTCGTTATTGTGGTGAAGTAGTAACAGATGGTGTTGATGGATGGGTTTTAGAAGAAGTTAGTGGTAAAGCAATTGCGGCTTTAATTAAGTCTATTTTAGAGGATAAAAATAAGATAAAAAAATACTCTCAAAATTACTCTCAAAATTCATATTCTAGATTAGAATTATTATGTATTTCTGATTTGTTTACCTCTTTAAAAATGGCAATAAATTAGATACTGTAAAGTACATATTATCAGAAACAAACCCAAAATATTCATCATCTCTATCTATATTAAAGAATTAACATCATGAGTCAAGAATCTGATCAGATATTGAAAGATTATTACAGCAGAACAGCTAATGATTACGATAAATTGCAGTTGCATGAAAATGATGAACATTACAATGCTTTAAAAATACTGTTAGGTATAATCACAGATGAAGAAATTTCCAGTGTTTTAGATGTGGGAACTGGAACTGGACGCGCTCTTTTACATATTAACCAATTTTTTCCAAATATTAATTATCGCGGTATTGAGTTAATTCCTGAACTCAGAGAAATTGCTATTTCTAAAGGTTTAGATGCTGAAAAAATTGATTTAGGTAATGCTGCAAAACTTCCATATCCAGATAACTCTTTTGAATTAGTCACTGCTTTTGGAATGCTGCATCATGTAGCTGAACCTCAAAGTGTAATTAGTGAGATGTTAAGAGTTTCATCTCGTGGTATTTATATATCTGATCACAATATCTATGGATGGGGAAGTGCAATTACTAAAACAGGAAAGCGATTACTTCGTAATTTTTTTGGTCAACGATTAAGTGGGTTAATATTAACTAAGTTTCGCGGTTATTATGTAACAGATTACGACGGTGTATTTTATCCATTTTCTTTATGTGATTATTTACCTCAAATTCAAAATAACGCTAACATAGAATTTATTTTTTCTACCAAAGGTTACAGCACCAATCTATATAAACAATCTTCCCATTTAGCTGTTTTTGCAACTAGAAAAATCTAGAGATAGACAATAAAATGTAGTAGTAAAACCCTCTTTATATATGTATAAATAGTTAGCGATGTTGTATAATCTCGAAACCATAAATTATTCATTATGTCAAACTTAGATAAATTACCATATAGAATAGTTTTTTACTCTATACTCCCTTCTCCCTACCAAAGAGATTTGTTTCTAGAACTTTCACGGTGTCCAGAAATAGATTTAACAGTTTATTATTTAGAACCTGCTTGTGCTGATTCTCCTTGGCCAGAAAAACCCTTACAAGATTATGAACATATTTTACCAGGATTTCATTTAGCCTGGGGCTTATCTAGATTTCATTTTAACTGGCATTTACCATTAACTACTCAAGCTGATGTAGTTGTTATCAATGGTTATATGAACTTGACTACGCAAATCTTACTCCGATTACAAGCGCAGAAAACACCTTGTATTTTTTGGGGTGAAAAAATGGTTGGTGGTTCTTTAGGATTGAAAGGTAAGTTACAAAAATATTTAGCTCGGCCTTTAAATAATTGTACTTCAATCGCCGCAATTGGTACTAAAGCTCAACAAGATTATCAACAAAGATTTTCCCATCATCAAATTGATAATATTCATTATTACTGTGATTTAACTGCTTTTGCACAGAATTTACCTCAAAGACCCAGAAATCCTATTACCATTCTTTTCTGTGGACAAATGATCGCACGGAAAGGAGTGGATATTTTACTTCAAGCATTTAATCATTTAATTCAAACAGGTGAAAATGCCAGATTATTATTAGTAGGTAGAGAAGCGGAACTTCCCCATTTACTAGAAACATTACCAGAAAAAACTCGTCAACATATTGAATATGCTGGTTTTCAATCTCCTGAAAATTTGCCGCAATTTTTCCATCAAGCGGACTTATTTGTATTACCAAGCCGATATGATGGTTGGGGTGTAGTAGTCAATCAAGCTATTGGTGCAGGTTTACCTGTAATATGTTCTGATACAGTAGGTGCAGCCTACGATTTAATTATACCTGGTGAAAATGGTGATTTATTCCCTAATGGAAATTTTATAGCTTTAGCAAAAATTCTGAGTAATTACCTACAGAAACCTGAAAAAATTCAGATTGCTAGTTTAGCATCAATTAAAAAATCTGAACAATTATCACCTATTAATGGCGCAAAAAAATGGGTTGATGTGTTTTCAAAAATAATTCAAAAGTAATTCAATTTCTTAGATTTTATGCGAATTTTATTTATAAGCAGTAGTTCAGGTTCAAGAGGTGGTGGAGAGCTATATTTAATTTATCTTGGTAAAGAATTAGCAAAACGTGGTTTCACAGTAGGTTTATGGTGTTCAGCAAATCCAAATATGGACGAACTAGCAAACCTATTTGCAGAATTTGGTCAAGTATTAAGATCACCTTATAAAAATACATACAATTTGAAATTCAGGTCATTAGAATATATTTTTATTAACAAAGATCAAAATTATAAAAATATAATTTCCCAGTGGCAAGAATTTAAACCAGATATCATTCATTTGAATAAGCAAAATTTAGAAGATGGGTTAGACTTACTGGACTGGATTAATCATTTATCAATTCCCTCTGTAACTACTATCCATATTACTCAAACACAAGCTACTTTAGGAGCTTTTTTAGGATTTTTTCGAGATATAATTGCTAAGTCAGCATTAAAAAAATATCATCATCACATAGTAGCTATTTCTGAAAATCGGGGAATAGAATTAAAAAAAATTATTCAAGAACAAAATTTGACATTATCAAAAATCAAAGTTATCAATAACGGTGTTTATGTACCTGAAACTACAGAACGCTTAAAAAAACGTGAATTATCACGATCACAGATGAAACTTAATCCAGAAAACTTACTCATAATCGCAGTAGGAAGAATGGAAGAACAAAAACAACCATTACTATTTTTACAATGGGCTAATTATCTGCGACAACATATATCATCTGTACGTTTTCTCTGGGTAGGGGATGGAAGACTAAATTCCCTATGGGATCAATGGGTATTAGGAAACAACGCCCAAGAATATATTCAGCGTATAGGCTGGCAAAATGATGTGACACCATTCTTAGCAGCCGCTGATGTATTTTTTCATCCAGCAGCATTTGAAGGTTTACCATTTGCATTATTGGAAGCTATGGCTTGGTATTTACCTTGTGTGATTACTTCTGATTTAGCAAATGAATTAAAATTTCCTTCAGATTCTTACTTTGTTATTTCTACAGATAATCGTTTTGAGGAATTAAACAAATTGCTTACTCCCGAAGCTATTAATACCGTATCAGACACTGGGTATCATCTCATAAAAAATAAATTTTCTCTCAACAAAATGGTAAATAACTATATATCTCTTTACCAAGATAGTCAGATTTTGTTTAATTCCCAATTGAGAAATATATAGGAAACCAATAATTATAAAACTAATATCTCAAGCATAAAAATTTTTGATATTCAAAATCATTAATATTCTCAGAAAACCTTACCATTTATATCTATGAATACATCGGAATATCCATACCATCTACAACAAAATCCCAACAACGTCAAAAAAAGAATTGCTAAACCAACATGGTCAGGAACACTGTCTATCCTTATTAGCTTAGTTACAGCTTACACAACAATAAGTACAGATATGTCTCCTAGTTATATGTGTAGCCAAGTTGCTGTGATTGTAATTATGGGAATCATAATAAGCATATTTTGTGATATCCAGCGAGGATGGAAAAACTTATTTAGGGTTGATTTAATTTGTATATCAGCACTTTATTTTCTCACTCTTGTGGAATTTTTATTTCCACAAACAGGATTTGATGAACGTTTGATTTCAGCACAAGCAATTAAAGCCATTGAAGTTCTACTAATAGGTTTTGGCGGCTTAGTAATTGGTCGTCATTTTTCATTCTTTAAAGCAGCACCACCACAATGGCTAAATTTTGGTAACATTCCCGATAAAACTTTGTTCCGTATACTTTTCATCTCAGCTTTTTTAGCATATTTTTATATACTCCTGTCTGTTGATTTTAATCCTGTGAAACTAATTATGGCTTTACTGGGTCCCCGGTTTGACGTTCCTTGGGGTCGGGGTCGTTTAGGTGACTGGCGTGTTTTCCTGTCTGAATTATCTTTATTTAGTTATGTTATTCCTCCATTAACAGGTATTATTTGGAATCGTCGTCAGTTTTTTCCGAAATGGCAGATTTTATTCGCAGCGATTATTTTTATTTTCACCTTATTTTACGGATTTTCTGGTGGTACACGTAATGTGATGGCTGCTTATTTAGCAACATTTATGGGCGGGTATTTCCTAACATTAAGAAAACCTAATATTGTCAACATAGCAATACCCATAGCAATCATCACTTATTCAATGGTATTTGCTACCCGTCATATGCTTGGTTTTAGAGAAATGGGAATTATTAATTACTTAGGAACAGCCGCCTATGCTACAGAAAAAGTCCAAGGTACACTAGCAGTTGACTACAATCTTTATAGTTTGGCTTTGTTAGTTGAAGGATTCCCTAGTAAACATGATTTTCTGGGACTTGAACTTTTAATAGTATTTTTAACGAAACCAATTCCTAGAGTCCTGTGGCCAGGAAAACCGGAAGGTTTAAGTATATCCATTGAAGAAGTTGTAGGTGCTGATGGTTGGACAGTTTCTGCAACTTATGTCGGTGAAGCTTATATGATGGGTGGTATTATTGCTGTCATTTTAGTATCATTATTCTTAGGATTTTTAGCTAACTGGTGGTCACGGACAGCAGCTTTTCATACTACAGGTTACGGTATAGTAGTCAATGCTTTAGGTTTCTTTACAGCAGCTATTTCTATGCGGAGTCTAGTGGTATTTACAACATCTATGTTGCCAATTTTTGGATTAGCTTTTATAGCTAAAACTTTTCCTAGCTTATTAGGAGCAAAAAGTTCACAAAGTCAGTATATGCGAAGATAAAGCTAAAATTTTAAGTCTCTTTTTCTGGTTTCTATAAATATGAAAGTTCTACATATAATTCCCTCTATTAGTCCTAAATTGGGAGGTCCAACTCAAGTTGTATTAAATTTAGTTAGGTCTTTAATCAATCAAGGAATTGATGTAGAAATTGCCACCACTAATGACGATAATGGTTTATTGTTAGATGTCCCTTTATCTCAACTAACTGAATATCAAGGATTACCAGTTTGGTTTTTTCCTCGTAATGCACGAATAAAGGATTTCTTACCTTCAGTAGCATTTACCACTTGGCTATGGAACAATATTAAATACTATGATATATTAGACAATCATTATTTATTTTCTTACCTGCCTAGCTGTGCTGCTGTTATCTCCCAACAGCAAAATGTACCATATACAATCAGAACTATGGGACAGTTAGCACCCTGGGCTTTAGCACAAAGTAAAACCAAAAAAAAAGTTTATAGTTATTTACTAGAAAGACGTAATTTAGATAAAGCTACAGCTATTCATTGTACTTCTCATGGAGAAGTGGAAGATGTAATCAATTTTGGAGTTAAGACACCCAAAATAGCTTTGCCACTAGGCGTAAATCAACCAGAATTAATTATTGACGCAGGGGATAAAGTCAGGCATAAATATAATATTCCTAATCAAACTCCTATTATTCTGTTTCTCTCAAGACTTCACTATAAAAAACGTCCTGAATTGTTGATTGAAACATTAGGTTTTTTAGCAAAAAAAGGTTACAAATTTCATTTACTTATTGCTGGTTCTGGTGAAGATACCTATATTCGATCTTTGCAAGAAAAAGCTAATTCCGTAAATATGACACAGTATACTTCGTTTATTGGTTTTGTAGATGGATATGAAAAAGATTTAGTGTTACAAGGCTCTGATTTATTTATATTACCTACTTATTCTGAAAACTTTGGCATTGCTTTAGCAGAAGCTATGGTTTCTGGTTTACCACTGATTACTACCCCAGGAGTACAAATTGCTCCTGAAATTGCTGCTGCTGATGCAGGGATAATTGTAGAAGGAAATACTGAATCCTTATCAGATGCTATCGCTCTTCTTTTAGATGATCCTCAAAAACGGAAACAAATGGGTGATAATGGTCGTCTCTTTGCCAAGAATCAATACTCATGGGAGATAATCGCTAAACAACTAGCTCATGTCTATCAACAGCTAGTTAAACCAAAATCTCAAACACGATAGAATGTACTATGCCAAAGTAATTATTTTATTTGTTGATAGGTTAATGCTATTTGTACATCTATTTTATAGTAAACTGACAAAATATTGGATTTTTGTCCTGGTGGGTTTTTTATTTGTTGTTTTGAATTTTATCCCCATTAAAATTGCCATTGCCCATTATCAATCACCCTATCCCCAAGCCATATTAACTCTTGGTGGTGGACCAGAAAGAGAAAAGTTTACAGCTCAATTTGCCAAAAATTATCCAAATCTGGATATTTGGGTATCTACTGGTATTCTTCCAGCCCAAGCATTCGCTATTTTTCACGATGCTGGTATTTCTACAGATCGTATTCATCTTGATTATCGTGCTGTAGATACAGTCACAAACTTTACAAGTTTGGTTGAAGATTTATACGAACAGCATATTAAACACGTATATCTAATTACATCCGATTTTCATATCCCCAGAGCAACAACTATTGCTACTTTGGTTTTAGGTAGTAAAGGAATTACGTTTACACCTGTAACTGTTCCTACTGAACGACCTCAAGAATCTATTTTTCCTCTTGTCCGAGATGCTGGTAGGTCTATTTTATGGATAATATCGGGACGAACTGGCTCTAGCTTCCATCTTCTCTCAAAAGGAAATATTTATGCTCGTAATTGATTATCTACTTGAATTAGATTATCAATGACAAGCAACCATAAAACATCAACGAAAACTAACAGCACTAACAATATTGCCAAAATACTAATACTTTAGTTAGAATATTTCAATGATATTTTTTACTTTATAACAGCTAAAGTAATATGATTCACCCTGGTTGTTGCGTTATTTTCTGTAACAGGCAAGACGTTCAACCATAAACCGGATCAGTAAACAATGTGTACAATATGTGCTATGTTAAGGTATTAACTTTTACAAATTAATTAAGTCAGCTACAGTCAGACTCTACTTTTCAGTGAACTTTTTGCTAATAATTATGGAGACAGATGAGAAGTAATAAACTGTATTGCGCCTTGATATCACCAAAATTCATACCTTTCCTTAAAATCTGTAACTAAACCAACTATAGTTACTAAAGGCAATCTGCGTACATCAACATCTGTTTGTCTGAATTTAACAAAAACCTAATATGTTAACAGCATAGTACAGCCTTTAATATAATTTGCATCAATTATTATAAACAGGGATAACTTACACCATCAAATATTCAATCAAAAAATTATTTACCGAATTAGTCAACAAAAATGTTAAAAAATAACGGGGGATTATGAGTAACCAAAATTATAGTCAAATTTCCAAATTCAATGACAATGGTAAACTAAGCATTACACCTGAAATACTACCCACTCAAACTATTTCTTACTTAGAAGTAGAAGAAGATGAAGGTAGTTTAAAAGAATTATTTGGTGTCATTAAGCGTAGAGCTTTAGTAATTATTGGGGTAGTTATTGTGGGTATGGCTTACGTTACATACTCTACGATGAACTCCAAAAAAATATATCAGGGTAGTTTTCAACTGTTAGTTGAACCAGTGAATAGTGATAGTAAATTAGGACAAATTCCTCTACCTGATGAATCTGCATCCAACTATAGTTTAGATTACCCCAGTCAAATTCAGGTTCTCAGAAGTGAAGTATTAATCAAAGGTGTAATACCACAACTACAATCAACCTATCCTGAGATTACCTATAGCTCACTAATAAACAACTTGAAGATTAATAGACTGGGTTCTACAAAGGTCATAGAAATTAGCTACAGCGACCCAAATACAAAAAAAATTGATTTAGTATTAAAAACACTATCTAATTTTTACTTAAAATATAGTTTAGAAAAACGTAAAACTAAGTTAAATCAGGGACTAAAATTTGTAGAAGACCAACTACCTGATATTAAAAATCGGGTAGCACAATTACAACAAAAGTTGCAAATATTTAGGCAAAGACATAACTTCCTCGATCCTGAAAATCAATCCAGTGCTGTAGTCGCGCAATTACAGAAGTTAGAGGAGGAAAGGCTAGGCATAGATCAACAGTTAGCGACAGCCAGAGCTAGTTACATCAGTTTATCAACCCCAGAAGGACAAAAAGCGACCTTAAATGCAGCACCTATCTACAGCCAATTAATTTCTCAATTAAGACAATTAGAATCTCAACTATCAGCAGAGTTAGTCCGCTTTCAACCAGATAGTCCATCTATTGCCGTTTTGGAAGAAAAAAGGCAAAATCTTTTACCCTTAATAGAAGACGAACAGAAGCGTTATATTGGGTTAAAACTAGCTGAGTCCGCAACCATGATTCAAATGCTAGAGGTCAAAAGTCAAGAATTGGCAAGGGTAGAACAACAAACTAGGTTGAAATTTCAACAATTACCTATAATAGCCAGAGAATATAGTGAAATTCAGCGTACATTACAACTTGCTAATGAGAGCTACAATCGTTTTTTGGCTACTCGTGAAAATTTATTTATACAAGTAGCACAGACAGAGTTTCCTTGGGAGCTAATACAAGCACCAACCTATGGTAAATTACCAATACTGCCCAACATACCCCAAAGTTTACTGATGGGATTGTTCAGTAGTTTAGCCGTGGGTGTGGGACTTGGTTTCTTATTAGAAAAACTGGATAACACATATCATGATGTTGCCAGCCTCAAAGAAAAAATCAAATTGCCTTTCTTGGGAACTCTCCCCATAGATAAAAGTATTGTGGGTTATAAATCTTCTTACAAAAACCTGATTGCAGGAGAATCTGAATCCCGCCAAAATTCCCAAAAGAGAAACCTGTTATCAAATGCTTTTCGTCGTAACTTAATTGCCACAAGTAAGAATTATTACGGACAAGGTTCATTTTGGGAATCTTTACAGGTTTTGTATGCTAATATTCAACTTCTCAATTCCGATCAACCTATTCGTTCTTTAACTATTTCTTCTACCATGCCAGGAGACGGAAAAACCACAGTATCATTCCACTTGGCGAAAATAGCAGCAGCATTAGGAAAGCGTGTTTTATTAGTGGATGGAGACTTGCGCCGACCTCAAGTTGATAGGTTATCAGGATTAAATAACTTTTTGGGCTTGAGTAATGTGCTTACTTCTAATATGCCTGTAGAGCAAGTAATTCAGCAGCTACCTGATATGACTTCATTATCTGTAATCACTGCCGGTTCAGCCCCTCCAGATCCGGCCAGATTGCTTTCTTCAGATAAAATGAAGCAGTTAATGGAATACCTGAGCGAGAATTTTGATTTGGTGATATATGATGCTCCTCCGATGTTGGGACTTGTGGATGCTAGACTGTTAGCACCGCAAACAGACGGAATGCTATTGGTGGTGAGAATAGATAAGACTGATAAATCTGCTCTCATGCAACTCCAAGATAGTCTCAGAAATTCACCGATTAATGTTTTAGGTGTGGTTGCTAATGGGGATAAGCAAAAACTAACCAGCTACAATTACTATTACAGTGCTGGTAGGGAAGCACGAAAATCTGATGTTTAGTGAGGTTTGACACTCTCCTTGCTAAAGGCGAGGAAATTCTTGGTTCAACGAGTCCACATAGATTATATCCGCTATATAAAACCTACTCAAATCTACCTATGTACTGAAAGACTGACTCTTGAGTGTCGTTTACTTCCTGTTTCACCCTGAAAGTGTCGGCACTAACCAGTCCACAGGCTAACACTGTCTAACTGACAGCTTTTGATAAATTGATAGCTGCGTTTAAATCTCTGTCGCATTCAAACCCACAGCTATCACACTTAAACAATCTTTCACTCAATAATAGTGTTTCCTTCCTTACAGTAGACATAACTGCTATATAAAACCTAGACAAAGCTAGACTTTACTTTCTACTTCAACGGGAGCATGGGAGCGGTTATCCCTCAGTAGACTTACACGCCTTAGCCAGA
>RDXV01000133.1 GCA_004292695.1 Nostocales cyanobacterium
TTGGTTATTAGTTTTCACTGACTCCTTGATCTCCTTGATCTCCTGACTCCTTGATCTCCTTGATCTCCTCTATCAGTTATCAGTTATCAGTTATCAGTTTTCACTGTTCACTGTTCACTGTTCACTGTTCACTGTCACCTGTCCTTTCTATTAATGATTGTTCTATGATTTTACTTACGAATTGATTACCTTGTAAATTGAAGTGAATGGTATCTTGATATAAACTTTGGGGATTATTGATTGCGTTTAATTCTGGTAAAATATCAATATATTTAATGTTTTGTTCTTGAGTAAAATCATTTAATCTTTTCCTAGCAACAATTTCATAATCCCGTGATCCTGGTTGACCAATTTCTCTTAATAATGGTGTCATGACTAGGAGAAATTTACTGTTATTTTCCTGAGCAAAATTTTTAATTTTTCCAATTGCTGCTAAATTAATTCCCACGCGATCGCCTCCTTCTTTTTGAATTGCTTCTAATTCGGGAATGGGTTTTTGTTTTGTGAGATATCGCTGTAAAACTTCTAAAATTGCTAAGGGTATTTGTTGATCTGGATAATTGCGATCTCTTCCTACTGGTAAAGATGTAGGTGCAGTAGCAAATAAGTCATCTGTGTTAATTAATAAAATAATAATTTGAGATTGAAAATTACCAAATTTCTGTAAATATGCTAGTTCATTTCGTGGCCCCCAGGAGTTAGCAGAAGCATTTAAAACTTCTACTTTTTGGTATTTACTCTGAGGTTGTAAAGATTTTTCAATTAAACTAGAGATCGTATTTTCTTGATCAGTCCACCAACCACCGTTAGCAATGGAATCTCCTACCAGTAAAATTCTCAATGTGGAATTTGATGATGTTTTTGTAATTTGTGCGCTTCGCATTGAGTATTCATTGATGTAAATGCGATTACCCATTTTTTTAGTATGTTGGTTTGGTGCTAATAAGTAACCAATTTCCTCATCACCTATATAAATTAAGGAATTACCAAAGCCAAATACTGATCGCAGCAACAATTCTATCAATATTATTAATCCCAAAATTAAAGCGAAGATTAGCACCAGCCAAGTTTTCATTATCCATCAAGGGTAAAGACAGTATTTAATTATACTAATACCAAAAAACCAAAAAATCACAAAATTAAAACTATTCCCTAATTAGCAATTATGAGAAAACTTTGCAAAGCTTAAAGTAAATAATAGTGTGGATTTAACATTATTACTCCACAGAAAGCTTACAATCTAATCGGAATCAAGTGGTATTTTAGGTGATAACCAAGCCCAAATATACCAATAGTAGGGTGAGATACACCCCATCTTAAAGCCTGTGGACTAGACAGTGGCGACACTTCTAAAATGAAGCAGGAAAAACAAGCCGACTTTTGTTAGCATTAGTTAGCTTTTTGTATCGGACTATATATCAAGGAGGCTTACAAAGGTATGTCCGACTTAAATCGTGGAATTATGAAATTTGAAGGGGCAGATTCGCCTAAAATTGTCACAATCTCTACTGTGCTAGTTTTGGGTTCTATTGCATTACTCATTTTATGGGCATTGCAATCAGCTTATGCTCTAAGCTAAAATTGTTTGTTAATTTGAGGACACTGACAGTAATATTTTTCATAATTGCTGGGTGTCCGATCACATCAAAAAATCTAAAACTTGAAAATACAGTAATTATTAGTATTGATTAATACAAATGAGTTTTAGTTAAATATCCTAATTCCATATTCTATTTTGTGTTATTTTCGTAATTTATAGGTCATACTTTTAGCTTTAAGGCTGACTTATGTTAACAGAATGCTACTTTAAATATAAAAAAAGTTAAAACCATAACTGACTGATGTCAAAAACCCACCCTTACAAATCCATACAGCTATTTTCCCGTAAATGAGGTACAAATTTACATCATAAAACCTTACACCAACAGGATTTCCAAGCTGATAGCTGATGGCTGATAGCTGAAAGCTACTGTAAGTGTGGGAGTATGTCACATATACAGATAAATCTAAAATTCACAATCCAAAATAAATGTTTGAGCTTTGGGGTTTATTAGTTATTTTAATTACTTGTCCCATCTTAGGGGCAATACCGTTAATTAGTTGGATTGCTTATGCTCTCAAGCGTCAGCGACTGGAGCAAATGGGTACGAGGAATGTTAGTGTATCTGCTGCATTTTATCACGGTGGTAAACTGGTAGGCATTCTCGCTGTTTTATCGGAAGCATTTAAAGGAATTGCAGCGGTATTAATTGCTAGGTTTTTCTTTCCTGAAGGGTCATTTTGGGAATTAATCGCTTTAATTGCCTTAGTAGCAGGTAGATATGGATTAGGTAGGGGTGCGGGAACAACCAATGTAGTGTGGGGATTTTTAGTACATGATCCCCTAATTGCTGTATTTGTGAGTTTAGTAGCAGCTACAGGTTTTATAGTTTTGCGTTCTCGAACTGCGATTAAATTCGGGGTATTGATATTATTTCCCGTCTTAGTGGCGCTCCTGCATTCTGACGAATTCCCGAAAATAGTAGCTGCATTTACATTAGCGGGATTAATGGGATGGATTTACAGACAAATCCCTGATGATATGAACTTACCAGCGCAAGAGTCTGATAATGAGACTCAGCCAGTAATGGAATATTTAAACCGCAGTCAGCAAACTATTATTACCTTAGATGATGACTTAGAATCGGAAACCTTTGGAGCGAAAGCAACTACATTATCACAGGTAAAACGGTGGGGTTATCCAGTTCCCAAAGGATGGGTACTAGCGCCTTTTGATGATCCACAAACATTGGTTAACTATTTGCAACCATCACCATTATCACCCTTGGTAGTGCGTTCTTCAGCAATTGGGGAAGACTCAGAACAAGCATCAGCGGCGGGACAATATGAAACAGTATTGAATGTTACCAATAAACCAGAATTAGTAGCGGCGATCGCCCAGGTACGAGAGTCTTACAACCATCCAGGAGCGGTACAATATCGCCAAGATTTGGGTGCTAAAGATGCAGCCATGTCAGTATTAATTCAAGCCCAGGTACAGAGTGTATTTTCTGGTGTGGCCTTCAGTAGAGATCCTATATCTCAACAAGGTGAAGCAGTGGTAATAGAAGCTGTATCTGGAAGTCCTTCCCAGGTAGTATCAGGAAAAGTCACCCCAGAGCAATATCGAGTGTTTGTAGTCGGAGATGACAAACTTTCCACAGTCAAATTTGAGGGAGAAGGGAAAATTCCCCAACCGTTAATTAAACAAGTAGCGTATCTAGCTAGAAGATTGGAAAAACGCTACTATGGAACACCTCAAGACGTAGAGTGGAGTTATGACGGACAAACATTATGGGTATTGCAAACTCGCCCGATCACCACATTACTACCAATTTGGACAAGAAAAATAGCTGCAGAAGTGATCCCCGGTGTAATTCATCCCTTAACTTGGTCAATTAATTTACCCTTAACCTGTGGGATGTGGGGGGAATTATTTACTATTGTCTTAGGTGAAAAAACCCGTGATTTAGACTTTAATAAAATGGCAACTTTGCACTATTCTAGAGCTTATTTTAACGCTACCTTTTTAGGGGAAGTGTTTCTAGAAATGGGTTTACCGCCAGAAAGTTTAGACTTTTTAACCAGGGGCGCAAAAATGAGTAAACCACCCCTAACTTCCACCTGGGAAAATTTACCAGGACTAACAAAGTTATTACAACGGGAAATTAGTTTAGAGAAAGAATTTAAACAGGATTATCAAACCAGATTTATTCCTGGATTAGCGAAATTAACCCATGAAGATATTGATAAATTATCACCATCTCAATTATTAAGCAGAGTAGATTTAATTTTAGAATTGCTGAATCAAGGAACTTATTACAGTATTTTATCACCCTTGAGCGCAGCAATCAGACAAGCAATTTCTGGAGTCAAAGATGAAAATATTGATCATAGTATTACCCCAGAAGTTTCATCATTGCGATCATTGAGAATTTTAGCCGCAGATGTCAAAGAATTATTACCAGAAATTGAACCAGAAAGAGTTTTTGAACAGTTAGCAGAAACTCCTGAAGGACAAGGAATTTTAGATGATTTTAATGAAATATTGGAAGATTACGGTTATTTAAGTGAAGTAGGAACAGATATTTCTGTACCCAGATGGAAAGAACAACCGCACCTAGTTAGACAATTGTTTATCCAATTAGTTCAGGGAGAAGAAATAGCGAATATCACAGAATCTGGAAAACGTAAACAAGGTTTTGTGCAAAATCGGGTAGATTTAAAAGGACGAGTTACGGAGGTTTATTCTCGGTTATTAGCTGAATTGCGCTGGACATTTTTAGCCTTAGAAACAATATGGTTAAGGGATGGGTTATTAAAGAAAAAAGGAGATATATTTTTTCTAAAATTAGGTGAAATTAGAAGGTTGTGTGCTAACGCAGATTCAGAATTGAGAAATCAAATTACTGAGATTTTAGAACATAGGCGATCGCAATTTATTCAAGATCAAGAAATCACCGAAATTCCCCCCTTAGTTTACGGTAATAATCCCCCCCATCCTATCACCACACCCATTGATACATCTGACCATATTTTATTAGGAATTCCCGCAAGTCAAGGACAAGTAACCGGACAAGTTAAAGTCGTCAGAAGTTTACAAGAAGTCGGGGAAATTAATAAACAAACCATCTTAGTAGTACCTTACACCGATTCTGGCTGGGCTGCAATTTTAGTAAGAGCAGGAGGAGTGATAGCAGAAGCAGGTGGTAAACTTTCTCATGGCGCTATAGTTGCTCGTGAATATGGTATTCCCGCAGTCATGGATGTACGCGGTGCTACTTATCTTCTCCAAGATGGCCAACAAGTGAAAATTGATGGTTCTAAAGGTATTGTGGAATTGGAGGAATTTAGAATTTAAGGAGATCAAGGAGTCAGGAGTCAGGAGTCAGGAGTCAGGAGAATAAAGAACTAACTTTTCTCCCTATTCCCTATTCCCTATTCCCTATTCCCCCATGACTATTATGAAATGGTTGTCAATAATTGGTATCGGTGAAGATGGAATTGATGGTTTAAGTAAAATCGCTGTTTCTCTACTTCACAAAGCAGAAATAATCATTGGTGGTGAACGTCATTTAGCAATGTTACCCGCTGATGATAACCGAAAAAAAATTACTTGGAAATCTCCTTTTCACAGTTCTATTCAGGAAATTATTAACCTTCGTAGTCAAGGTAAATTAGTATGTATTTTAGCTAGTGGTGATCCCATCTGTTATGGTGTGGGTACAACTATTATTAAACATATTCCCATTTCTGAAATTACTATTATTCCTACACCTTCGGCTTTTAGTTTAGCTTGTTCTCGGTTAGGTTGGAATTTGATAGAAATAGAAACTTTAAGTTTATGTGGTCGTCCAGTTTCTTTATTACAATCTTATGTTTATCCAGGAGCAAAATTATTGATTTTAAGTGCAGGTGCAGATACACCTAAAATTGTCTCTGAAATATTAACAAAGCGTGGTTATGGTAATAGTCAAATCACCGTTTTAGAAAGAATGGGTGGTATTAATGAACGGGTTTTAACAGATATTGCTAAAAATTGGCATATTCAAGAAATTGCAGCTTTAAATACAATTGCTGTAGAATGTGTGGCAGATTTAGGAATAGTTGGTTTATCGAGAATTCCTGGTTTACCTGATAGTGCATTTCATCATGATGGACAATTAACAAAAAGAGAAGTTAGAGCAGTGACATTATCGGCCTTAGCACCTTTACCGGGGGAATTACTTTGGGATATTGGCGCTGGTTGTGGTTCAATTTCTATAGAATGGATGCGAAGTAATGTGAGATGTCAGGCGATCGCCATTGAACAAAATAGTAATAGAATTAATTATATCACTGATAATGCTGCTGCTTTAGGAACACCAAACTTACAAATTATTATCGGCAAATCTCCAGAAATTATCCAAAATTTACCCCAACCCGATGCTATTTTTATCGGTGGTGGTGTCACAGCACCAGGATTATTTGATATATGTTGGAATGCTTTAAAAAATGGCGGCAGAATGGTAGCTAATGTTGTGACATTAGAAGGAGAAAAAACATTATTTGACTGGTATGAAAAAGTAGGAGGAAACTTTACCAGAATTTCTATTCAACGTGCAGAACCCATTGGTAAATTTTTAGGATGGAAAGGAATGTCTCAAGTTACCCAATGGATAGCTTATAAAGGAGAAGAGGAGATAAATTAGTTAGCACCTACATTTGATAATCCTATAATAATCCCAAAATGTTTAAATCTTGTGGGGTGGGCATCTTGCCCGCCAAACTGATAAAAATTAAATGCATAACAGCAAACCCTACCTAAAAACTGCCTACTCATCTCCAAAATTACCATAAAATTTTTGTAAAATGTAAATTTTGCTACATACAATCATAAAAAGCGAAGATAACATAAAACAAATCATATAATCGAAAACAAAACTTACAGAACAAACCCTTTTGTTCTCAGCTTATTATCTCACATTGCAGACAACCAAACATAGGAGTTTGTCTTCTTCAATAATTCACCTTAATTCAATAAAAACTAATAATTTCGACCTCATCCCTGAAGTCGTAATTAACTAATTAAATTCAGAAATACTCACAGGTATTAACAACAACCTGTCATCATTCACAAATTAGCATAACGCAAAGGAGTTTACCTTGCATAGACAAATGTGCTGGTTATCAAAGTCTGGCGATGATGGTATTAAAATCTTACATTTGCAGACTTCTCCGGGTGAACCTTGGCAACCTTACACAGCGTTTCCTCAATTTTCCGTACCAGATTATCAAATACCCGGTGGTTCTAAAGGTTGGGCGACATATCAAAAACTCTTAAAAGCTGGTTGGACACTAATTCCCAGCGCCCGCGCCAATGAATTTAGTAATCAATTATTGACATCAAAAAGACAGCGTTAAATGCTTGTCCGTTAAGCTGAAAAAATAAAATTAGGTAGGTTGGGTTAAGAGGTTGTTTTAAAAGTTTTGGATCGTGATTTTAAATACTTGCAGATCCCCCCAACCCCCCTTAGAAAGGGGGGCTAAATTCTTTCAAAGTCCCCCTTTTTAAGGGGGATATAGGGGGATCTAAGATTTTTAGATACACCATGACAGACTTTTAAAACATCCTCTAAAGAACAAAACCCAACCTACCAAAACTAATCAACATTCATAGTTGAAAATTTTTGACATTGTTGTATAAACATTGCGGGTATTTCTAAACTTTCTCCCCAATGTTGATGGACATAAGAAGCATGAACATTAGGTAAATTCCAACCTTCAAAACCTGTATTTTCTGCACAGTCAACCCGAAAAGTATCAAACAAAGGTTGTTGAGGTTGAGTAATCAAATGTGAACGGTGGAACTCATGGCCATAGACATTTGCACCTGCATTTAACAAAAAAGAATCTTCTAAAACCACAGCACGACGATATCCCAAAGTTAAGCGTTTATCCATTTGTGCGTCAGTTGGTAAAACCCCCACCATCGGCCAAAAATTCCCATCAAAATCAATAATATTTTCACACAAATACATCAAACCACCACATTCAGCAATAGTAGGAACACCTGATAAAATTGCACCCTTAACTAATTGAATAACATTAATATTTGCAGATAACTCCCGTGCAAAAACTTCAGGAAAACCGCCCCCAAAATAAAAACCCTGAACATTTTCAGGTAAACAAGAATCATTTAAAGGACTCCAGAAAACTAACTCTGCTCCCAACTCCACCAACAAATCTAAATTATCCTGATAATAAAAATTAAAAGCCTGATCCCGTGCGACAGCAACTCTAACTTTAGACGTGAGATTTTCCTGTATTTCTCTGTGTCTCTGCGGTTCGTTACTCTTAAAATTAGAAACCTGAAAAGAGAGAAATTCACTTGCTTGTAAAAATGGCAATAACTTCTCCCAATTAAAACAACTATTACCCAAATCTGCAAGACGATTAATTATATGATCTAACTCTGGTAATTCTCCAGTAGGAATTAAACCCAAATGACGATCAGGAATAGTAATATCATCTTCCCTTCTTAAAACACCTAAAATTGGTAAACCTAAATTTTTAAGAGAATTTTCTAACAAAGATAAATGGCGATCGCTTCCCACCCTATTTAACACTAAACCTGCAAATTTTACCCTGGGATCTAAATTACAATAACCATAGGCGATCGCAGCAACCGAAACAGATAAACGACGACAATCAATAACTAAAATTACCGGAACATCTAACAACCTAGCAACATGAGCGGTACTAGCAAAATCTATCTCATCATTAGATAAATTACCAACCCCATCAAATAAACCCATCACCCCCTCAACCAGTGCATATTCACAGTTTTGGGAATGAGTTTTAAAACATTGTTGAATATAAGATTCTGAAGTTAAAACTGCATCTAAATTCCGACAAGGTAAACCCGTAACATATTGATGAAACATCGGATCAATATAATCAGGACCCACCTTAAAAGATTGGACTTTTAAACCATGACGACGCAAAGAAGATAAAAGTGCGAGTGTTACCGTTGTTTTCCCGACTCCGCTACGTTCTCCAGCAATAATAATAGACATAATTGGTAATTGGTAATAGGTAATTGGTAATTGGTAATTGGTAATTGGTAATAGGTAATTGGTAATTGGTAATTGGTAATTGGTAATTGGTGCAACTAGATATGAGATTCTATTAGCTGCATGAATTACATAGAAATTCACAAATATATTTTCAGTGATAGTATAATAAACACTATACCTTAGCAATTAGTCAACTTTTTGCACTTTCAGAATAACCCAAATAACATACAGCCGAAAAATGACACAGCACGAATTATTAAACGAATTTTCCTCCCTTCCTGCTGAAGCACAGCGTCAAGTAATTGACTTTATTGCTTTTTTGCGACAAAGATATGAAGTTAAACCAGCCAATCAGTCCCAAAATAGTGATTTAATAAATGATGGATTTATTGGTATGTGGAGTGAACGTCAAGATTTAACTGAAAGCAACGCTTGGGTGCGTAATGTTAGAAAAGATGAGTGGAAAGATTCCCATGACTAACTAAACTATTGTTGATACTGATATTATAATTGATATTGGACGCGGTGTATCAGAGGCAGTAAACTGTTTGCAAAATTTAAAAGCAAATTCAGCCGTGGCTATTAGTATAGTCACACAAATGGAACTAATTGTTGGTTGTGCTAACAAAGCAGAACTACAAAAATTAGAAAAATTTCTCAAACAGTTTTATATCATTAAAATTGACGAGGTTATTTCAAACCAAGCTATTGATTTATTACAGGCTTATCGTCTCAGTCATGGATTATTGATTGCAGATGGTATAATAGCAGCTACAGCAATAGTTAGGAATTATCCATTGATCACTAAAAACCAACGAGATTATAAATTTATTCAAGGTTTAAACCTATTACCATATCCATAAATTTGATAATACAAAACCTATAGTTTAAGACTCCTAACTGCTGCTAACTATGCAACTATATCTAATCCGTCATGGCATCGCCCAAGAACACACACCAGAATTAAAAGATGAAGAACGGGAATTAACCAAAGAAGGTAGACAAAAAACCGAAAAAGTAGCCCAAAGACTTGCTAAACTAGGATTAGAATTTGACTTAATTCTGAGTAGTCCTTTTGCCCGCGCTCATCAAACAGCAGAAATACTCATAAACACCGGATTAAGTCACAAACTAGAACTATCAGATCATCTCACCTTCACAGGCGATATTCATAATTGGTTAAAAGACTGGTTTCAACCTCGAAACTTCCCCCCAAATACCAACTTAGCACTCGTTGGCCACGAACCATGTTTAAGTAGTTGGGCAGAAATTCTTCTTTGGGGAGAAGCAAAAGAACGGATCGTCTTAAAAAAAGCAGGTATGATCGGAATAAAACTACCAGATGATGGTACTCCCGTGGGATCTAGTCAAATGTTCTGGTTGACACCACCCAAGTACCTGCTATAGCAGTATTTAAACCCTTCTCATCAAGAGGTTTGTAGCAAAAATAACTGTTATGGTGACAAGAATCTCTGGTAAGTTAATGTGTCCAGATATTTTACAAAATAATTGGTGTAGCCATGACAGCGTGCGAATACCGGCCTGGTTTAGAAGGCATTCCCGCAGCAGAGTCTAGCATTAGTCATGTAGACGGACAAAAGGGAATATTAGAGTATCGTGGGATTAGGATTGAGGAACTAGCAGAAAAAAGTACCTTCCTAGAAACTGCTTATCTTCTCATCTGGGGAGAATTGCCCAACAAAGAAGAACTAGCAGCATTTGAGAACGAAATCCGCGAGCAGAGAAGAATTAAATACCGCATTCGGGACATGATGAAGAGTTTTCCCGAAAGTGGCCACCCAATGGATGCTTTACAAGCTTCAGCCGCCGCCTTGGGTTTATTTTATTCTCGCAGAGACTTACACAACCCTCAATACATTCGGGATTCAGTTGTCCGCTTAATGGCCACAATTCCCACAATGGTAGCAGCCTTCCAACTCATGCGGAAAGGTAACGATCCCGTCAAACCAAGAGATGATCTTGATTATGCTGCCAACTTCCTGTATATGCTCAACGAAAAAGAACCAGATCCTTTAGCAGCAAGAGTTTTTGACGTTTGCTTAATCTTGCACACTGAGCATACAATGAATGCTTCTACCTTTAGTGCGCGGGTAACAGCTTCCACATTGACAGATCCCTACGCTGTAGTAGCAAGTGCAGTAGGAACATTAGGTGGTCCACTGCATGGTGGAGCTAACGAAGAAGTAATTGAGATGTTGGAAGAAATTGGTACAGTAAATAACGTCCGTCCCTACATCGAAGATCGCTTACAAAGAAAAGCAAAAATCATGGGCTTTGGACATCGTGTTTACAAAGTCAAAGATCCCAGAGCCAGCATTTTACAAAGTCTAGCAGAACAAATGTTCGAGAAATTCGGCTATGACAAGTATTATGAAATTGCCCAAGAAGTGGAACGGGTAATGGCCGAAAAAGTTGGTAGTAAAGGAATTTATCCTAACGTTGACTTTTATTCTGGTTTAGTCTACAGGAAAATGGGGATTCCTACAGACTTATTTACACCAGTTTTTGCGATCGCCCGTGTAGCTGGTTGGTTAGCACACTGGAAAGAACAACTAGCAGAAAACCGCATTTTCCGGCCAACCCAAATTTACAACGGTCTTCATGAAATTACTTACACCCCTATGGAAAAGCGTTAAAGAGCTACATAGGAGAAAAGTAACCTTCAAAAAGGTATATTCCTGGGATTAGCTGACAAGTACCCAATTTTAGATTTGAGATTTTGAATTCACGTCTTCAAGTGGACAGATTAATAACTGTCATCTCTCTACTTGATCAAGCGTGTATTCAAAACTTTTCTATGGATAATTCTGATTAGGGTGATGGGGTGTAGGGTATGGGGTGTAGGGTGTAAGGTGTAGGGAAAAAGAATTAGTCCTTCATTCTAAATTCTTCATTCTAAATTCTTCATTCTCAATCACTAATCTTAATCATAAGTAGAAGTTGTCATCTTGGATCACAAGGGGAAAACCATCCAACGATATACTAAACTCATGAATTGGCAACAAATCTACAAATAGGGATCATCTCAATAGAGATTAGCAATCAGTGAATTTACAGATATTACACCAAATAATACTTGTAATTCACAATGACTTGACGACTAAAAGAGTAGCAAACATGAATGCAGGAATTGACCTCCAAGGAACTTTTATAGAATCCGTCAAGGATTTAGGGATACCAGCGGGAGCAGCCAAAGCGCTTTGGATGCCATTACCCATGATCCTGATGCTGATAGGAGCGACAGTAGGCGTACTGGTTGCTACCTGGTTAGAACGGAAAATTTCTGCGGCTGCACAACAACGGATCGGTCCTGAATATCAGGGTCCATTTGGGTTATTAGTGCCAGTAGCCGATGGTCTGAAATTAATCTTTAAAGAAGACATCGTACCCGCCAAAGCAGACAGATGGCTGTTTACCCTGGGTCCAGTGATCGTCGTAGTTCCAGTATTTTTATCATTTTTGATCGTTCCCTTTGGGGAAAACATCGTTATTACTAACGTGGGGATGGGGGTTTTCCTATGGATTGCCTTATCCAGCATTCAACCCATAGGCTTATTAATGGCAGGTTATGCCTCCAACAATAAATATTCCCTCTTGGGTGGTTTACGAGCAGCAGCGCAATCAATTAGTTATGAAATTCCCTTAGCATTGAGCGTATTGGCGATCGCCATGATGTCAAACAGCCTCAGCACCGTAGACATCGTAAATCAACAATCAAACTTTGGGATTTTAGGTTGGAACGTCTGGAGACAACCACTAGGCTTCATCATCTTCTGGATCGCCGCATTAGCAGAATGCGAACGTCTACCCTTTGACTTACCAGAAGCAGAAGAAGAACTCGTAGCCGGATATCAAACCGAATACGCAGGGATGAAATTCGGATTATTTTACTTAGGTTCATACATCAACCTGATCCTTTCCTCCCTCCTCGTCGCCATTTTATACTTAGGTGGTTGGCACTCTCCCGTTCCTGTACAAACCTTGAGCGACCTACTAGGAATGAGCATCAACGATCCCATCATTCAAGTAGTAGCCGCCGCTTTAGGTATCACCATGACCGTACTTAAAGCCTACTTCCTAGTATTCCTGGCCATCCTCATCCGTTGGACAGTACCAAGGGTACGCATTGATCAACTGTTAGATTTAGGATGGAAATTCTTACTCCCAGTGGGTTTAGTTAACCTCTTGTTAACCGCAGCCCTAAAATTAGCCTTTCCCGTCGCCTTCGGTGGTTAATAGATAAATGGGGAGATGGGGAGATGGGGAGATGGGGAGATGGGGAGATGGGGGGAGAATAAACAACCTATGCCCAATGCCCAATGCCCAATGCCCCATGCCCAATGCCCAATACCCAATGCCCCATGCCCATCACCTGACAAGATTTAGAGAAGAGACATACAATCATGTTAAAGTTCCTCAAACAAGTTGGTGATTACGCCAAAGAAGCAGTACAATCAGCCCGTTATATTGGTCAAGGTCTATCCGTCACCTTTGACCACATGCAACGCCGCCCCGTAACCGTACAATATCCTTATGAAAAACTGATTCCTGGTGAACGGTTTCGCGGTAGAATCCACTATGAATTTGACAAGTGCATAGCTTGTGAAGTGTGCGTGCGCGTTTGTCCCATTAACCTACCCGTAGTTGACTGGGAAATGGACAAAGCCACCAAGAAGAAAAAACTTAAACACTACAGTATTGATTTCGGAGTTTGTATTTTCTGCGGTAACTGCGTGGAATTTTGCCCAACCAACTGTTTATCCATGACAGAAGAATACGAACTTTCTACCTACGATCGCCATGAACTCAACTATGACAGCGTAGCGTTAGGTAGATTACCTTACAAAGTTACAAATGATCCAATGGTGACACCTCTGCGTGAATTTGTTTACCTCCCAGCAGGTGTAATAGAACCTCATGGAGTTCCCGCAGATGCTCCCCGTGCTGGTTCTCGCCCAGAAGACTTAGTAGAAAGTGGTAATGGCTAATAGGTAATAGGTAATGGGTAATAATCGTTTCTTTTAATTACCAATTACCAACTACCAACTACCAACTACCACTCAGCATTTATCAAACATCAAAAGGATCAAAAAAAGTGAATTTAGCCGAAGGAGTACAATCAGTTTCATTTGGCATCTTAGGTGTAATGATGATTGCAGCAGCACTAGGAGTAGTGTTGTTTTCTAACATCGTCTATTCCGCTTTTTTGCTAGGTGGTGTATTCATCAGCATGGCCGGACTTTACCTACTGCTAAATGGTGATTTTGTTGCCGCTGCACAGATACTAATTTATGTAGGTGCAATCAACGTTTTGATTTTGTTTGCCATCATGTTAGTAAACAAACGTCAAGACTTTTCCCCCTTACCCAGTGCTGGGTTCAGGAAAGTGATCACAGGTGTAGTTAGCTTAGGATTATTTGCCCTGCTCAGTACAATGGTGTTAGCAACACCTTGGGCTAATTCCCCTATACCCGCACCTACAGAAAGTTCCATAGTTTTAATTGGTCAACATTTCTTTACTGACTTTTTGCTCCCCTTTGAATTAGCCTCTGTATTATTGCTCATGGCAATGGTAGGAGCGATTATTTTGGCACGTCGGGAATACTTACCAGATGAAGTTACCCCATCCCAAACCGTTTTAACCTTGCCAGAACGCCCCAGAGAATTAGTATCTAGTGGCACTGAAGACTAAAGAGATGAGGAAGCAGGGGAGGCAGGGGAAGCAGGGGATACGAATATTGTTATTTTGCCTTTTGCCTCTTGCCTCTTGCCTCTTACCTATTCCCTATTCCCTATTCCCTATTCCCTATTCCCTATTCCCTGAGAAATATGCAACTTCAATACTTCCTACTACTAGCGGCAGCTTTATTTTGTATTGGTATCTATGGTTTAATTACCAGCCGCAATGCGGTCAGGGTACTAATGTCTATTGAATTATTGCTCAATGCTGTTAACCTGAATTTAATGGCATTTTCTAACTTTCTTGATTCAACATTAATTAAAGGTCAAGTTTTCACAGTTTTTGTGATTACTGTGGCAGCTGCGGAAGCGGCGGTAGGGTTAGCGATTGTACTGGCTATTTATCGTAACCGTGATACCGTTGATATGGAGCAGTTTAATCTCCTCAAGTGGTAACAGTACGTGCAGTTAAAGCAGGTAATCATTGCATACAAAGCCAGAGACTCCCAGAGTAAACGCTGGGCTGAACTCTGCGCTCAACAATTAGAAGCCCGTCAGTGCCAAGTTTTGGTAGGACCTAGTGGACCAAAAGACAACCCCTATCCCGTATTTTTGGCTTCTGCTACCCAACCGATAGATTTAGCTGTGGTACTTGGCGGTGATGGTACGGTTCTCACCAGTGCCA
>RDXV01000134.1 GCA_004292695.1 Nostocales cyanobacterium
GGAGAGGGAACAGGGAACAGGGAACAGGGAACAGGTAAGGAATACAGACATTTTTGTTTTCACTCGATATGTTAAATTAATTTTGCTTGGGTACTTAATTTAGTGAATGGTAATTAGGTAAATGGTAACATTATGATCTGATTACCAATTACTAATTACCAATTCCTATTAATTTTTGTCTGCTAACCAGTTAATAATTGCTGTATTCACAATATCTGGAACTTCATCATGGGGACAATGACCAGCATTAGGAATGGGTACAATTTGGATATCTTGACCATTTTTACCTGCTTCTTCATAAATTTTTGCTCCGGTAATTGGTGTCCAAGGATCATTTGCACCCCAAATAACTAATAATGGTGATTTAACTTGTGGTAATAGTTCCGCTGGTTCGGGTCCAGGAGGTGCGGTGAGGATGGAAGCAAATACTTTTTGCGCTCCTGGATCACAAGAAGGTGTGTAGAGTAAATCAACAAGTTCATCGGTAACGGCATTGCGATCACAATATACTTGATATAATGTGCGACGAATTTGTGATTTTTGGCGAATGCGATTGAAAACAAATTTACCTGTGATGGGGTTTGCTACTAATTTGTTAAATGTAGCCATTAAAATTCTTAAAACTGGGTTTAATTCGTGGGGACGATGACTTAAACCACCGGCTGAATTAATTAACACTCCACCGGCAGCAATTTCAGGATGTTGTGCAATAATTATTAAACTCAAAAGTGCGCCAATTGAGTTACCAACAAATATAGCGGGTGTTTGGATATGTTGATAATAGAAATCTTTTAGTAATTCCACCCACACTTCCATGCTATAATTGATCTCTGCTTTGTCTGAACCTCCAAAACCTAATAAGTCCAAAGCAAAGACTCGATAACCAGCATTAGCTAAAATGGGGATATTTTTCCGCCAATGGCCGATGGAAGCACCAAAACCATGAATAAGTACCAAAGGTTGACCTGTACCCATGACGGTATACTGAATTTTGTAATTTTTCCAAGTCCAAACTTGTTTTTCTAATGTGGTTGATAAATTCTGGGTTGTTATCGTCATTGGTTAAGATTCCTAAACTATTATTTTTTTATAGTAATACTCTTGTAATTTTAGACAAAATTATGATAATAAACGCCATATAAAACTTACACTGGTAACTAACTCAGGACTTACGCACAAAATTTATCATCAGGGTTGGGTGTGGGGTTTAGGGTGTAGGGGTTTTCCCTTTGATGAACTTATCCTCCGAAAACCTTATTTTCCGCTTTTTTGCGTAAGTCCCATAACTGTTAAGTTAGTCTGGTAGCAAAAAATAATTTGTACAGGAACTTTATCAGTAATCAAGTCATCTAAGTGTATTGTAATTTTGTCACATAAATTATTATGAACCTAACTAAATTAAATCAAATTCAAAAAGTATTTGTTGCGTCATTATCTTTCTTAGTTTTATCATCAACAGATAATACTGCGGCTGCTTCAGATTTATCTGCTCAATCTGCTACAATTCCTATTACAGCTAGTAATCAGCAATTATTAGCTCAAAGAAGTTCAGTATCACAATTAGATCCAAACAGCACATCCACAGAAGAAGAAGATGTTAGTGCTACCCCGTCTGTGAGAAGGGAGAAATCTGGATTTACAATGTATATTTGGCAACCAGGAGGTACAGTCTCAGAAGTAATTGCTCGGATATCGCTGAAAGCCAAAAATGGAGAAAGCTATCGTCCAGAAAGATTTTTAGGAGATTTTAAATATAAAATCAAACAAAAAGCAAAATTTGTGAATGGTTTTAAATTAGGCGATCGCATTGTTGTGAGATTATATGATACAAATAACCGATTTATAGGATATACAGAATTTGCTTGTTTACCAGATCATACAGCAGTAAATGTAATTTTGCCAGCCAACCTTACAGATAATTCTATAGTCAGAGTTTTCTATGGAGTAGATGCAAATGAAGACAGTATTGTTGATAGAAATACCTCCACGTATTTTGATTATTTTACAGAATTAAAAGATCAAGAAGTTACCTTTCTCACCAGTGCAGAAAATATAGATATCGTTCAATACCAAGCTGCTGGTTTTGCCGATGTTGCTAAAAATTCTCTTTATCCAGCTACCTTTCAAGAGGGAGAATTTGCCTTAGCTGGTAAGACTATTAATACCTACATTCCTAACATGGCATTAGCTTTAACATCAATTCCCGGAAAATTAGCAGAATTAAACACACTGAACAACAATTCCACATATCAACTCAGTCAATTATTGAGTAAACATCGTCAAATTGGAATATCGAAAAATATTCAAGTTAGTTTTAAAGATATCTCCGAAAAACACTGGGCAAAAGATTATATTAGCGAATTAGCAGCAATGGAAATAATTGGTGGTTATCCAGATGGTACATTTCGCCCTAATGCCCCAGTTACCCGCGCCCAATTAGCAGCAATTTTACAAAAAGTATTCATTAAAAGTAAAGTCAGAAAGGCAATTACATTTCAAGATGTACCTAAAAGTTATTGGGCTTATGATGCAATTCAAGAAACCTATGAAATGGGATTTTTTACAGTGTTAAATACCAGAAAATTTAACCCCACACAAAAACTTAAACGTCTAGATGTTTTAATTACTTTAGCTAAAGCCTTAAATTATAAATTTACAGGTTCAACAAATGAAATACTCTCAGTTTATAATGATACTTCCAGCATTAGAAATGAACATAAAAAATTCATCGCTTCCTTAACAGAAAACGGCGTAATTATTAATTACCCCAATAAAAAAGCCCTCAACCCTGGTAAATTAGCCACCAGAGCGGAAGTTTCAGCTTTAATATATAGAGCTATGGCCAGTGCAGGAGAAGTAGCGGACTTTCCTTCCCAATATGCTGTTAAACCTATAGCTAAGTAATAATGTTAAAGTGATTAAGTCTCATCATTTTTCGGCAATTTTACCAGTAAAAAATACAGTATTTAACTGGCAAAAAAGAGATTTTGTAGAGGTGTTAAAAAAAGCTGCTGACACTGCGGGTTTAACAGTAGTGGGTGAACTTGCTGTTGCATTTCAACCCCAAGGAGTATCAGCGGTAATTTTATTATTAGAATCTCATGTTGCTTTACATTTTTGGCCAGAGGAAAGTAAAATCACCATAGATATTCATATCTGTGATTATGAAAATGATAATTTAGCTAAAGCCAGATTTTTAACAGAAATACTCACCCAAGAAATTAGCAGTATTGAATATCTCAATAGTTGGCATTATTTATTTATAGATAGGGAATAGGGAATAGATAATAGATAATAGATATTTCTCTTCCTTCTTCTGATAACTGATAACTGTTAACTGTTAACTGTTAAAAACACCAAGCAATTAAAAAAGAAGCAGCAACATAAGCAAAACCTTCAATTAAACCTGCACCGACATTAGGAACTTCTTGGTTAACAATTTCATCGGAAATTTTCACACCAGGGACTAAAATTAAATCAGCTAACCAACGAATTCCGACTAAAGAAATTAGGCAAAATATCAACACAAAACCATATCTAGAAAAGCTAACTATCCAACTACTGAATTCTTCGTAAAATGCCACTCTGACTATATTACCAGTGGCAATTAATAATCCTGCTAAAGCGACACCTGCGGCGGGGTTATTGCGTTTTTCAATTTCTGCAAAGACATTATATCTAGTTACGCGGGGATAGAGAGAACTAACTAAAATTAATACCCCTAAACCAATTAACCAACAGACTAAAGAAACTTCCCAACCACCAGTTTCACCAGCTAACGCAGAGTTTAAAATTAAACCATTAGCAATGTGATTTCCTGCTTCTACATTAGCAGCACCAATATTGCGATCTTGAATAATTTCCCGTTCACAATTAAATTGTCGTAAAATGAATTTATCTCCTACCCATGCACCTGCTAACATAAAGATAATTGCTGTTGCACCATAGGTAGCTAAATTAATCGCTTTAGCTTGCAAATTAATTGCAGTTTCTCCTAAAACTCCACCTAAAGCAATAACAATTCCAAAATAATAACCTACTAAAGCAATAGCTACAGCAGGGTTATCTTTAACAAATAGTTCTAAGTTTAATTCTAAGCGACGACGAAATAGTTTTTGATAAGCTAATTGTCCTAACCAAAATAAAGCAAATCCTACTATTAATTCTATGATAATAATACCAGCTTGATTAATTAATCTCATTAAAGATTCATTCATTTTGATTACCTGCCAAATTTTGGAATAAAGTAATTAAAGTATCTGCCAATTGATCGTAAAAAAAGTAATCATGTGCGCCAATAGTTTTGATATGTTTACCCCCAAATTGACTTTTAAATTTTGAAAATTTCGCATAATCATGTTCAGGGTTACTGGTAAAACCATAGAAGTCATAAAATTGACAACCGCGATTTTTTGCCCTTTGGATAGCTTGCCAATGTAAGGCATAATTTGCCATAACTTGTTTATGTATTAACCTACTACCTCCATATAAATAGGTGGCAGTATGACCACAATATACTATTAGAATTGCTCCTAATATTTCTCCTTTCCAAGTGGCTAAACCAATTTCTGCCATTTCTGCTTTAAATAGGGTTTGACAGAGGTTGATAAAAAATCCGTAGGGTTCAGCAAAAAATTTCTGACGTTCTACAGTTTCCCAAAATAAATCATAAAATTTAGGAATATTTTGATCATCATTACTAAAGTTAACTTTTACCCCATGACGTTGACTTAAACGAATGTTATAACGTCCTTTGGGTTTCATTGCTGCTAGAATTTCATCAATATTTGGGCGTAAGTCAATTAATAAAGTTTCACAGGGTAATAAGTCAACAGGTGCGCGGACAAAACCTTTGATATAATCTGGTTTTTCTGTCCATAACGGCTCAATTCTTAGGGCAATTGTTCCATATTTTTGGGCAATAATTTTAGCCTGTTCTAATAATAGTTCTATGGCTATTTCTGGCTGATTTTCTGGTAATATTGGACCGCCAGGAGTAAATAATAAATTGGCTTTTTCACTGTGGGGATATAAATAATAAATACATCCACCGACTAATTTTGTATCTAAAAATAAGCCATAGCGAAAGGTTTTATAACCTTCAATTTCTTTAAAATCTGCCCAGGTTGATGTTTGCATAAAACAACCTTGGGGATGATTTTTTACTAACAAATCCCAAGTTTTAGCTTCTGATTGTTTTATTTTTCTGACAGCTAAGGATAAGTTATTTTGAACCTTAATTTGTGATATATTCAATGTTCCTTCCATCAACTTATAAGTTTATTTTCATTTGTTTGATTGATCGAATATTCTGACTCCTGAATTCTGACTCCTGAATTTTTACTTATATTTTAATCATTATCTGGTAAACGATTGATGATGCTGTATAACCAAACTCCTCCAAAGATAGTTAACATAAAACCGAAACCTTTCCAACCAATATCTATTCCTGAACCAGAACTAGAACTACTGGTATTGGTGCTACTACCGCGATAATATGAACCTTTAGCAAATACTGAATCTGGGGCGACTAAATTAGCCATTAACATGGTGATAGATAATAAAGTCATAAATTCAACCATTTTCGGATTCAGCTTTTCTAAAGGTTGATTTGATTTGATTTTATCAGCTAATATTTTTAATTCTCTGGCGATTTGTGGGGGTAATTCTTGCGCTCTTGCAAGTAAACTATTGATTAATTGTTTTGCATCTAATTCTGATAGTAAATTTTGTAAATGATGTAACCAGGATGTGGTCATTTTTGGTTCATGGTAGGGATGACGCACAGGTACTAACCTTTGCATATCTGGTAATTCTTTTTCTGTTTCTGGTGTAGCATAGATATTTTCTAACCAGAATTTAGCTACAGATTCTAAATTAAAGGAATTAATATTTTCATTTTGATAGTTTACTGTTTCATCAATATCTAAAAAGTCTAGATATTCATGATGATTGATTTCTAAGTCAATACTATCAGTGCTTTTTTGATTGCCTGGATAGTTTAATAAATAATAAAATAATTGTTGATTTTCTACTGTGTGAATTGTGACTTGGTGACGATATGCTGCTATTTTTTGGTGAATTTGAAAAACTCGTTTTAAGTTATCTTGATTTAAGTATTTTAAATTATCTGGTATTTCTAAAGTTTCTATTTCTTCTCTGGTAATTTTCACATCTGAACATAAAAAGAAACCCCAATCACCATAGTCATGATCATAAAATGAGGGAATTTTTATTTGTAATGGTTTGGTGGAGAAGTTAACAGATAATAAGGTTTGATATAAACACCAAAATGCTGATGTATCATAATCAGGTGAAACTCCATTGACAGCAACTACACCTGTGGGAATTAAAACCCGGTTAACTGCTTGAAACCATTCTTGACTATAAATGTTTGCTTCTGTTGCTGATTTTGGACAGGTAAAGTCACAGATGATAACATGATAACTATGATCGGCTAATTCTTTAACAAATGCAAAGGCTTCTTGGGCATAAACATTAACTTTTTCATTTTCTAAACTGCCTAAATTATAGGGTTTAAATGCTGTATTTGCTAATTCTAAAACCTCTGGGCTATAATCTACTAAATCAATTTTTTCAACTTCGGAAAAACGCAATACATCCCTAGCAGCTAAACCATCTCCACCACCACAAATTAAAACCTTTAACTGGGTATTAGGAAATCTTTGTTTAGCTAAACCCAGTGCTGGAATTACTAAATGTTCATGGTAAATTGCCTCATCTGCGCTATCAAATTGTAAGTCACCATTGATATAGAAAGCGATACCATGATCGTATTTTTCTACAAATAAAGATATATTCATAATTTATCTGTTTACCCAAAAATCATTAATAAAATACCAACAGAAAAAACCAAAGTAGCAATGACTAATTCTATGATTTTACCAGAGTTGTAGGAGTTATTGTCTTTGGATATATCTATGCTTTTTTGAATCTCAGAAAATTCTGTTGGTTTGACAACCTTACTAGAATAAATATTTAATTTTTGGTTAGGAAATGCTTCTAAAGCTAGATTTACTGAATAATCTTTATCCCAATAATCCCAAGTAATTCTAGTTTTTGTTTTTCCGTCAGATTCATAATTACCTTCTGTTCTGGAGTCAAAGTAATAGCTTTTATAAAAAAGTTTGATTTCTGGATGGGGTGTAACTAATGCTTGCATTTCTTGCCATAATCTTGGTACTATGTTTTCTTGGGAGTTGGGTAAATATAAATGCACATTTTCCAACTCATTGGCAATATACCAAGTTACGGAATTATCTTCTTCAGGTTCATATTCTCTTAATAAGTAATATTCTGTACCGCTGGGTGAGACTAATAACCATTCATCGGTTTGATAATCTTCTGAATCTTGATAGGTGCTGTAATCTTTTATATACCAATTAATATTAGCATAGGTGACGCGATCGCCAGGACGCAAGCTATAAAGCTGGTTTTCAATACTAACGGTGTACATAGGGGTTCAACTGTCAGTAAATAAGTGATACACCACTATATAATCTATTCCTGGTTTTCCGCTAGATAATTTTAAATCACTTTACACAGTAAATTACGGATGATTTTAAATACAGTAGGGAACAGGAAACAGAGGTTAACGTATATTAACATCAGGTTTTGTGATCAAAATTTGTACCTGAGTGATTTATTTGCAATCTGCTGTACATTAATTCAGCTACTATGAAGGTTAACATCTCGAATAGGAAAGGGAATTTGAATACCTTCTTGCTGATAGCGTTTATGTAATTTCTTCACTAATAAATGTTTCCCGATGCGCTGATCAAAAAATTCACTCACTCGCATATAAAGTGTGTAATCTATACTAAAATCATTAAAAGTATGAAATCTCATATATGGTTCATTTCTCATTAATTCCGGTGCAATTTCTTGCATAACTTCCTTAGCTACCTCTATAGTTACCTTTTCTACTAATTCTAAATCACTTTCATAACTTACCCCCACATTTAAAGTTAAAGTAATCTGTTTTTCCGGTAGGTGATAATTAGTAAAAATTGTCGAAGCTAACTTAGAATTAGGAACAATAATTACATTATTTGATATTTCCTTAATGGTGGTATTTCTCCAGGTGATATCAGTCACATATCCTTGATGTCCGTCATCTAATTTCACATAATCACCTGTTCTTACTTGCTTAGAAATCACCAAATAAAACCCAGAAAATAAATTAGCTAAAGTATCTTGTAGTGCTAAACCAACAGCTAAACCACCAATTCCTAAAGTAGTGACAATAGGAGTAATTTGTACTCCCACAGTTTGTAATAAAATCAATGTTCCTAAAATTAAAACTGCTATTTTTGCTAAATTGGAAAGTAATGATGTGGAAACACCCTCAGTTCTTCTTACTAATAAACTCACAAAACCCGAAGTTAATCTAGCAAGAACTAAAGTGACTGAATATAAGAAAATAATTGTCAGGATTTTTTGTAGTGCATTAGCAATATCTGGCCTCATGGGAGAACCCAAAATTGCCCAGAAAAAACCTGCTAAAACAAACCAAATAAAAGTCATTCTGTGCAATGATGCAAATATAATATCACTGCCAGGAATTTCTTTTTCAGTGACAAATGCTTTCAATTTGGCGAAAATCACTTTTTCACCAATTAAACCCGCAACTAAACCAGCGACTATAAAAGCTAGTGGTATAATCCATTGCATCATTAATAATTGCATAATTATGATTAGTTGATTGATTGAAAAATTCACAACTTCAGCTTTTAGCTTTATTTAACTCATATTCTAAATTATCATATAAGTATTCATATTATATTAAAATCAGAATCATGGATTTACCAATTATTTACCATTCAGATTATATTGCACCACTCCCCCCAGGACATCGTTTCCCCATGTCCAAATTTAAACAATTATATGAATTATTGTTAGATAATAGGGTAGTATACCCAGAACAATTTCATTTACCTGAGCGCCCCCCATCAGCATTAATTGAATTAGTTCACACTCCTGAATATGTACAAGCTTACTGTGAAGGAAAACTCGATGATAAAGCACAAAGAAGGATAGGTTTACCTTGGAGTCCAGCATTAGTAAATCGTACCTGTGTCGCAGTTGGGGGAACAATATTAACAGCAAAATTAGCTTTAAAACAAGGTTTAGCTTGTAATACTGCGGGGGGAACTCATCACGCTTTTCCTAATTATGGTTCTGGTTTTTGCATTTTTAATGATTTAGCAATTGCAGCTAGATATTTACAAAAAATGGGACTCGCTAAAAAAATTTTAATTGTAGATTTAGACGTACATCAAGGAGATGGAACAGCGGTAATTTTTGCTGATGATACAAGTGTTTTTACCTTTTCTATGCACTGTGAAAATAACTTTCCTGGAACAAAACAAAAAAGTGATTTAGATGTTCCCTTACCTATAGGAATGGAAGATGATCTTTATTTACAAACCCTCGCTAATTACCTACCAAATTTACTATCACAAATTAAACCAGATATAGTTTTTTATGATGCTGGAGTTGATACCCACATAGATGATAAACTAGGAAAACTAGCTCTCACAGATACGGGAATTTTTAAACGGGAAATGCAGGTTTTAACTACTTGTATTCAAGGTGGTTATCCTGTAGCTTGTGTCATTGGTGGTGGTTACGCAGATGATATGAAATCCTTAGTTTGGAGACATTCTCTATTACACAGAGCAGCTAGTCAAGTATATCATCAATTTCATCTTTAGAAATATTCAAATAATATTAATTATGCCCAAAAAAATAAAAGCAGAAACCTGGGGTTATACCTTAATTAATTCTACCATTGATAACTTAATTCGTCACTTTGAAGGACAAAATGCTACAAGAGCATATTCAGATTTTCGGGAAAGAAAAGAACGCGCTCATGAGTTAATTTTTGAATGTGTTGGTAAAAAACCCGTACTGTTTTATTTACGTCGTCAAGGTGCAGGGAAGGAAACAGGAGAAGAAATTTTAGATTTAACAATAGCTACAGATAACAGTCAATTTCCCCTCCCTAAACGTCTCCAAGAAATGAAAAAAACCTTGGGGATGAAAGCAGCAGTCAAAAAAAGCGGAATGGGAGGTTTAAAAATTTTATCAGTTTATTTATTACCACCTGCAAGGGGAAATAATGACGCTTATACTTTACCTTTCTGTGTACAATTAGTCCCTAACTCCTACGATGTAATTAATATTCCCGTTACCCAGATATCACAAATTATTAAAATGCCAGTTTGTGGTAATCATATTCCTACAGATGACCAATTACAAGTATGGAAAGCATTTTTAAAAGTCGAAGAAAAAATTGCTAAATCTCGACAATTTTGTGTGAGATTCTTTAATTTAAAATATTCTCATAAAAAGAAAGAAGCAACAGTTAAAATTAATATAGAAACAGCAACCTTAGACGGTGATAGTAATAATAATTTAGAAGAAAATGACTTTTGGTTACGGGTAAAAAATGCCAAAAACCAAGACATCAAATTTTCTGACTCTCTCCCCACCGAAAGAAACCGCTATACAAGTCGTCAAATAGGAACTATTGAAAAAATAGACGTAAAAAATCAACTTATTAATATTAGAATTGACCGAGATTTGATAGAATATATAAATAATGGTAATTATCAACTACCAAATCAAGGATATTTATTCTTTGATGCACTGGGTGACATTAAACAAATTGAACGGAAAGAAAAAGCACTAGAACAATTAAAACAAGGACGTACTCAAAACCCCTATTTAGGTGATTTTCTCTTTGATGCTTCCCAAGCTAGAGTAATTAAAAAAACCGTCAAACTTGAACCACAGGATTTATTATTATCTTCCGCAAACCCTGGACAAAAAGCAGCAGTAGAAAAAGTCTTATCCGCAGAAGATTTAGTTTTAATTCAAGGTCCACCCGGTACAGGAAAAACTACAGTTATTGCCGAAATTTGTTATCAAATTGCTTTAAGGGGTGGGAGAACATTAATTACATCCCAAGCGAATTTAGCAGTAGATAACGCTTTAAGTAGATTAGTTCATAACCCCGTAATTCGTGCAATTAGAAAAGGGAAAGCAGAAAAAGTCGGAGAAGAAGGACAAGCATTTTTAGAGGATCAAGTAATTAACAATTGGTTAGAAAAAACTGCTAACTACTGCGAAAATAATTTACTAGAAAGTCAAAATAATATCACCATTCTCAGTCAAGTATTACAATCTTCTCAGCGGTTTACAGCTTATGTATCATTAGAAACTGAATTTCATCAACAACAGCAGAAATTACAATTAGAACAAACTGAATTAGCATCACTTTGTGAAACCGAATCTAAAAAATATCAGCAACTACTCAACCAACAAGACGTAATTTTAGAACTGAGTCAACAACTAAAAAAACTGCTACAAGAACCTGAAAATATTGATTGGGATAACCCAGATATCAAAGCATTTTTACCAAATTTACAACCTTATACACAAGGAGATGAAGTAGTAGAAAAATTTCGGGAAACAGTTTGTACAGTTGTTAAATATGTAGACGAATTAGGTTTTATTCGTCCTGAGAGGGGAGTATTTGGGTTAACAGTTTGGTTACAAGAAATCGTAGTTCCCGCAGTCACCGAATTAAAAACAACTTTTCAAGATACTGATGTTTTACTGGGGGAAATTAAAAAATTAGTAAATTTAGTGAAAATATTTCAAGAACGTTCACAAAATTTACAAGAATTACAAACAGAATATCAAAAAATATTAAACCAGGGACAAACATTACTCCCAACTATTAAAATGTGGGAAAACCGTAAACGAGAAATTGAATATATTATTGAAGCAGTGAAAGAATGGAAAGCTAACGCTGATAAACAACTTTATCAAATTTTAAGAGATTGTCAACAACACAATTTACCAATCACAGAAAATGCTTTAAATCTCCCATTAGGTTTATTGATGTTTGCTAGTAACTTAAAAATGACAATAGTTCCTAAAAATTATCAAATACAATTTCCTGACTGGGAAACAATTCACAAAGCAATTAACTATGAAATAGCTGGAAAATTTGAAGATATCCAAGGTAAAAAACTCCATTTTAGTGATTTTTTACAACAAACATTTAGTCAAATTCCCATAATTTTAGAAAAAACAGAGCGCACAAAATGGCAATCAATTTATCAAGAATTTCAAAACTATCAATTACTGAATATCAAACAACGTCAAACATTAGTAGAAACCACCCAGGATTTTATTATCAACATCCAAAAAAAATATGATAAATGTTTTACAGTCAAAAATATTAACTCTACCATTGAGAGAATTTCCCAAGATTTAAAAAATACCATTCTTGATAATGCAAGAAAATGTGTTGCTAAACTCAAAGCAGAAGCAGAACAACAAATACATATTTTAAATATTCAACAACAACAATTAGAAACCCCACCTAACCAAGAAGTTAGCGAACATCAAGTATTATTAATGCAAACTCAAGTAGAAAAAGCTAGTAAAAACGCCAATTTACAACTAGAAAAAGTAGTAAACATTTTAAATGAAATTATTAAACAACCAAACACCTTACCAAAATTACATCAACTAATACAAGAATATTTAGATAAACAATCCAAAATATGGGAACAACACCAAGAATTTAACAATAAAATCAAACATTGGCAAAACTGCATCACTCACATTGAAAATATCACCGCTACCCTCAACGCTATTGAAATTCTGGAATATATTAAAACCAATTTAATCAAAGAATCATTAACTATTAAAAAATCAACATCTGAGATTTTACATAACATTGAAAATTATCAAACCGAATTACAAAAAATATCCCATATTTTAGAATCTCAAATACCAGATAAATTAATCATAGAGAGAAATTGGTGGAATCAAACATGGCAAAAAATCCCAGTCCATTTAAAAATAGCAAATCCAGAAAATGATCTTTTTAACTCAGAATTTTTGCAGCAAGTAAAATCGCAATTTAAAACCTGGAAACGAGAACTACAAAAATCAGAAACATATCTACAAAAATATCAAAATTTTATTAAAGATTGGATTACAAAAATCCGTCAACCTTCAGAAAGAGATAGTCATGATTTACGACAGATATATTTAGATAATGCTAACGTTGTTGGTATCACCTGTGTTCAAGCTGCAAATTATAACTTTTCTGAAGAGTTTAAAAATTTTGATGTTGTCATCATAGACGAAGTTAGTAAATGTACACCTCCAGAATTATTAATACCAGCTTTAAAAGCTAAAAAATTAGTCATGGTAGGAGATCATAAACAACTACCTCCCATGTTAGACACTAGCACAGTTGAAGAAGTAGCAGAAACCCTTGGTAATACCAGAGCAGAAATTAAATTTTTAGAAGAATCATTATTCAAGTTTCAGTTTGAAACCGCTGATTCTAGTATTAAACAGATGTTGAATATCCAATATCGAATGCACCCGCAAATCATGGGAGCAATCAATCAATTCTATCATGATAAATTAGAATGTGGATTATTAGAACCGGATCAGAAACGCTCTCATAATCTATCTGGTATAACTGAAGAAATTATTCAACCACAACAACATTTACTATGGATTAAAACACCCCAGACAGAACAATTCACAGAAGCAAAATTAGGAACTTCGTTTTTTAACACCTCAGAAATTGATATCATTGAAAAAATCTGTCAAAACTTTGAAAATACCTGGAGTCATCAAATCACTAAAGGTGAACCCAAAAAAGAAATAGCAGTAATTACATTTTACGGCGCTCAACTGCGAAAAATTGATGAATGTTTACAACCAGAAAAATTCCCTTCCTTACAAATTAGAACCGGGACAGTAGATAGATTTCAAGGTATGGAAAGACCTGTAGTAATTGTGAGTATGGTGAGAAATAATTCTCAAGGTGATGTTGGATTTGCAAATAAACCAGAACGGGTAAATGTTGCTTTTTCTCGCGCTCAAGAATTATTAGTAATTGTTGGTTGTCATCAATTATTTACCAGTAAATCAGGTATAGTAGGGGAAATGTATTCCCAAGTTGCAAACGTTGTTAATAATCACGGTGGATTTATTGATGTTTCCCACTTCTGTTAATCGTCATATTGATGAACATTTACAAAATACTGTTTTAGAAATAGAGAATGAAAATCCCCATTTATCGGTTTTTTATGCTCATCAATTTCGGTGGATTTTATCACAATATCCTGTAGAGTTGATAATTAAAGAACCTCGAAAATTTAATGTTTTAGAAGAGTTTATTATTCGTGCAGGTTCGGAATTTGAAACCCCACCAACACCTACAGAATTAGCATCTATTTTAGGTCTTGATGTAGTGTTTATCAATAATACAATTGCGACTTTACAATCATTACAAACTTTATCGGGAGAATCAAAAATTAAAGTTACTGATGAAGGTCGGTTATTTTATCAACAAGGTACTGTACCCCAACCTCCCTACACAGTTAATGTTTATGCTGTGAGTAATTATTTAGAGGGAAGTGTGATGTTTAATTCTGAATCTTTGGATGATGTTTCTATGAAGTTACCAGAATTAAGTAAATTTATCAAAATACCAGATAAAAGTATAGATATTGCTAATTGGGAATTGGCTAAAATTCAGCAAATAATTCAAGATTCTGGCTTGAGTTTTCATCAACCATCAGTAGGTAAATTAGTAACAGGTTTTCAAGTTTTATCAACACCTAAAAATATTTGGCAATCTGTAGATTTATTGGTTATTTTTCACCACCAAGAAGATAAATTCTCTATTCAATTACGTCAAGGTAAAAACATTGAAAATATTCTAAAAACAGCATCACAAAAAATCAACTCTTTGTTAGATAAAGGTAAAATTGCACTGACAGAATTATGTGAATTATCAGATGAAAATAAGTAAGTTGGCATAAAAAAACCGAGGTATGTTACAAAATGTAAAATCGCTAAAAGCCCCTTTCCTCTTGCCTTTTGCCTTTTGCCTTTTGCCTTGCC
>RDXV01000312.1 GCA_004292695.1 Nostocales cyanobacterium
ATGGTGCATACATAATATTAATACGCTTTCTGTATCTGATATTTTAATCAAATTAGCTCGAATTAAACTATCTTCTGCTAGATTAAATGGTTGGTTTACCTGTTGTTTTACTAATGTTTCAATTTCTGTTTTATCTGTTTGTGGTGATAAATTATGTAAATCTATTACTGATAATTTCCAGTTGGTTTGATAGTGAATTATTTGTTGTGGTTTTCCATTTACTTCTATAAAGTTAGTTCTTAGTGATTCATGACGATTGATGATTTCTAGGAAACTATTTTCTAAAGCAATTATAGAAATATCACCTTGTAATTCTAAAGCTGATGATAGGTTATAAGAAGCAATATTTTGTTCTAATTGGTCTATAAACCATAAACGTTGTTGTGCAAAAGACAAAGGAATTTCTGTATTTTCTGTCCTGGGTTTGATGGTAGTTTGTTGTAGTTTGGTTTGTTGCTTTTGTGTTTGTTCTATTAATTGTGCTTGTTCCTCTAATATTGGTGTTGAGAATATATTTCTGAGTGGTATTTCCACTTGAAAATTAACACGAATTTGAGATAATAACTGCGTTGCTAATAATGAATGTCCTCCTAATTCAAAGAAGTTATCTTTTATTCCGATTTGTTCAATTCCTAATATTTGCGCCCAAATTGCTGTTAATATTTCTTCTGTTGGTGTACCTGGTGCAATATATTTATCTATTAACTCTGTGTTTATACTGGGTGCTGGTAATGCGCGTCTGTCTATTTTCCCGTTGGGTGTCAATGGTAAACTTTCCAGATATACAAAAGCATTGGGTATCATGTATTCTGGTAATTTGTTTTTTAAGTGTTGCCTAAGTTCACTGATTTCTAATGTTTTTTCTGATACTATATAGGCTACTAAACGTTTGTCTCCTGGGTTGTCTTCACGAACTATGACACAGGATGCTTGTATATCTGCGTGTTGGAGTGCGGTTTCTATTTCTCCCAACTCAATACGGAAACCACGTATTTTGACTTGGTTATCTATGCGTCCGATGTATTCTATATTGCCATCATGTAAATATCTTACTAAGTCCCCTGTTTTGTATAGTTTTGTTAACCCTTTATCAAATGGATTGGGTATAAATTTTTCTGCTGTTAGTTCCGGTCTGTTTAGGTAACATCTCGCTAAACCTGCTCCCCCTATGTATAATTCTCCTGGTACTTCTACTGGTACTGGTTGTACGTTTTTATCTAGTATATATACTTGTGTATTTGCTATGGGACGGCCGATATTTGGTGATGAATTTGACCCTTTTTCTACCAAGCTATAAGTAGAGTAAGTAGTATCTTCAGATGGTCCGTAGAGATTAAATACAGACTCAGTTTGACTATGTTGGTAAATTTGCTGCACCAATTGATTTTGTAAAGCTTCCCCAGCTAAATTCACAGTTTTTACCTGTGGTGGTATATGCTTTTCTCTAACTAACTGTGACATTACTGAGGGAACTGTATTAATCAAAGTTACCTCGTTAGCAGCTTTCATAGTGCTTAGGTGCAAAGCATTTTCAGCAATAATTACTTTACCACCAACACTAAGAGGCACAAAAAATTCAAACACTGATAGGTCAAAACATACAGAAGTAGAAGCTAACACACCAGCTAACTGTTCCAGTGTAAATACTTGCTGCGCCCAAGTAACTAAAGCTACAGGACTATGATGTTCTATAGCTACTGCTTTCGGTTTACCTGTTGAACCTGAAGTATACAGTACATAGGCTAAATTTGATGATTTGACATCAGAAATAAAGGGTATTTCAGTTTGACTTAACCCTGCAATTTCATCATCTAAATACACAAATTGGGCTTGATTTTTAGGTAACTTATCAATTAAAGAATGTTGTGTTAATAAAACTTTTATACCCGAATCTTCTAACATATAACTGATACGTTCTTGGGGATATTCAGGGTCAAAAGGAACATAAGCACCACCCGCTTTTAATATTCCCAAAATTCCCACCATCATTTCTAAAGAGCGTTCTACACAAATTCCCACTAAAGTATCAGGTTTCACACCCAAAGAAATTAAATAATTTGCTAACTGGTTAGCTTTTTGATTTAATTCTAAATAAGTTAATTTTTGTTCTTCAAATACTACCGCTATTGCATCTGGTTTTTTGGCAACTTGTTCTTCAAATAATTGATGAATACATTTATCTTGGGGATAGTGTTGTAGTGTATTATTCCACTTTATTAGTAATGTTTGTTTTTCAACTTCTGTGAGAATTGGTAGTTTTTGAATTTTTCCTTGAGGATGTTCTAAAGTTGCTTCTAGTAGGGTTATCAAATGACCCAACATACGGTTAATTGTTTCCGCATCAAAGCGACTATTATCATAAACAACCTTCAATGATAATTTTTCACCAGGTGCAGAAATCAAAGTTAAACCATAATTTGTTTGTTCAATTCCCTGGAAGTCTTCTATTCTCAAATGTTGACCACATTCTAAAGTATCTTCATCAAGAGGATAATTTTCAAACACAACCAAACTATCAAACAAAGACGTACCTCTAGGAACATCACTCCATCCTTGAATATCCACCAAAGAACAATAAGAATACTG
>RDXV01000135.1 GCA_004292695.1 Nostocales cyanobacterium
AAATAAAGTGCAATATATTTGAAGGTTAGACCTGAAAAACTGTGCATTTTGGGACTAAGAAATCCAAAAATAGGGAATAGTTTCAGCTATCTATCATCCCCAAATTTTTGGATTTCTTAGTCCCAAAATGCACAGTTTTTCAGGTCTAACCTTCAAATATATTGCACTTTATTTCCTCGTGTTCAGCCTCAAACCTTTAATTTATAATAGAGAGTTTTTGGTGTTGCTGCGGTTATTTTTCCAGTATAACTTTTTGAGCATTATTAACAGGAAAAAATAAACAACTTCGTACTATCAAATTCATACCACGAAGTTGCTAAAAAATAACTGGAATTTTGTAACAAGTTTGTAAACTTTAATTCACAGTAATCAATATACCTTCACTTTCATTACCTAACCTATCTACAGCGCACACTGCGTAATTTCCCGTAGGTACTGTAGCGAAGGTAGTACCAGCAGATAGTACCCTTTGAATGATCCATTTACCTTCATTTTCACGATAAAGAGTCCAAGAACGCACAGGTTGATCATCTCCTGGTTGCCAGTTTAATCTACCATTAATGTATTGAATTTCTTTAGGTGGTGGTGGGGGTGTTTGACTTTGCCAAGACATGGTAGGAATAAGAGCAGGAATTGGGTAATAACTTTGTTTAAATTGATCTGCTATTCCCTGAAGATTACCTTTAATAGAATTCATGCTAAAAAAGATATTCCCCAAGGAAAGTTTTGTGGATAAATTACGAGAAATGACAATTTGTTTATCAATTTCTGTATTTTTCCAGGATTTACCATCTAGGCGAGAAATATTATTTCCAGCGTAAATATGTCGCTGTTTAGTGTTAATTTGTGTCCACCATTTGAGTAGGGTTTCATAACTTTGTTGGGTTTGATCTGTGCGCCAATATAGTTGGGGTGCAAGATAATCTACCCAACCTTCCTGTAACCATTTTTTGGCATCGGCATAAAGGACATTGTAGGCATCTAAACCGACAATTCCTGGTGGTTGTCCGGGGCGATAAATACCAAAGGGACTAATGCCAAATTTCACATAGGATTTGGTTTGTTTAATTCCTTGAGATAACCGGAATACCATTTGATTAACGTTGTCCCTACGCCAATCTTCTAAACTTAATTTACCGCCATTTGCTTTGTAAGCTGCGTAGGTTTTACTATCAGGAAAATCTTTACCGGATATGGGATAGGGATAAAAATAATCATCTAGATGAATACCATCAATATCATATCTTTTGACGACATCAATGATGACATTATAGGCTCGGTCTTGGACAATTTTTGCTCCGGGGTCCATCCACAATTGACTACCCCATTCATAGACAACATCGGGATTAGTAATTGCGATGTGGGGACGGACATTAAAACCGCTTTTAGTTGTGGTTTTTGCCCGGTAAGGATTGAACCAAGCATGAACTTCAATATTACGTTTATGACATTCAGAAATAGCAAATTCTAAAGGATCATAAAATGGTGATGGGGCTTGACCTTGTGTGCCTGTAATCCAAGCACTCCAAGGTTCTAATTGGGAAGCATATAAAGCATCTCCTTCTGGTCTAACTTGGAGAATTAAGGCATTGAAATTTAAAGACTGTAATTGTTTAATAATTTCCAACAATTCAGCTTTTTGTTGTTCAACACTTAACCCAGATTTTGATGGCCAATCACTATTCCAAACTGTGGTGATCCAAGCACCTCTAAATTCTCGATTATGACTAAGTTTGATAGTATTTGCGGTGGGTGTATTGGGATTTACACTGACAATTTCTGGAGGGATAACTAAGTAATTAGAAGGGATTTTTTCAGCTTTATTTTGATATACTAAAGCCTGGTATACCATCACTGCTACATCTGCACGGGTAGCGGCTATTTTGGGGTTAAATAATTTAGTATTGGGATAACTAGCCACCCAACCTAAACGAGAGGCGATCGCCACTTGATTAATAGCATAATTAGGAATTGCAGCCCCATCTTGATATACCTTAATTAAACTATCTGCTAAATCAGCTTTAACTTGATTTGCAACTCCCAAACCATTAACCATTGCCACCAATACATCACTTCTAGAAATCCGATCATTGGGGCGAAAAGTCTGATCAGGATAACCCACCATAAAACCGGTTTTATTAACCTTTTCAATGGCATTTTTAGCCCAGTGACTATCAGGAACATCTCTAAAAGGAACATATTCCCGTTTTACCGGCATAGTCAAAACCGCAGCGATAATAGCCGCAAACTCCGCACGGGTTACAGAATTATCAGGACGGAAAGTACCATTAGGATAACCATTTAAAAACCGTCGTTGGGCTAAAGCCTGGATAAATAACCGCGCCCAATGATTTTGGATATCGGGAAAATTAGGAGTAGATACCATAGTCAATTGTTAGTACATTAACATCCATTGCTAATGTAACAACAGTCAAGGGATCACTGCACCACCCAATCTAAAACCTAGAACCTAATTTAACTCTTCTCTGCGAACTCTGCGCCTGGAGCGGTTCACTCCTCTTTGCATTAGACATATCATGATCAGATAATCAATTACAAATCGAGGATCATAAAAATTCCCCAAAGACTTATTATTAAGAGGATTTTTTAAAAGTATCAGAATTAATCGAGATCCCCCCAACCCCCCTTCAAAAGGGGGGCTAAATTCCTTAAAGTCCCCTTTTTTAAGGGGGATTTAGGGGGATCTACAAGTATGCTATACTACACGAAAAAGTTTTAAAACAACCCCTAACAATCGTCATCAAAAATCTTATAGGAACACCAATATGCAAACCAATCAAACACTATCCTTACCCCCAATGGGATGTGGTACATGGGCTTGGGGAAATCAACTGCTCTGGGGATATAATCAAAGCATGGACGACGAATTACAACAGGTATTTAACCTCTGTGTAAATAACGGAGTCACCCTCTTTGATACAGGAGATTCCTATGGAACAGGTAAATTAAATGGCCGCAGTGAATCATTATTAGGAAAATTTAGTCAAGAATATCAAGGTATTAATCAAGAACATATTTGTATAGCCACAAAATTAGCCGCTTATCCTTGGCGATGGACAAGAAAATCAATTATTTCTGCGTGTAATGCTTCTGCGAAAAGATTAGGAAAAAATGTAGATTTGGTGCAAATGCACTGGTCAACAGCTAATTATGCACCTTGGCAAGAAGTAGGTTTATTAGATGGTTTAGCTGATTTATATGCACAGGGTTTAGTTAAAGGTGTGGGTTTATCAAATTACGGTACAAAAAGATTATTATGGGTACATAAAAGATTTCAGGAAAGGGGTATTCCTATTAAAACTTTACAGGTGCAATATTCACTTTTATCAACCTATCCAGTGACAGAATTGGGTTTAAAAGATGTATGTGATGATTTAGGAATTAAATTAATTGCTTATAGTCCTTTGGCTTTGGGTTTATTAACGGGTAAGTTCTCCGAAAATGGTCAATTTCCCAAAGGTGTGAGAGGGTTTTTATTTAAACAAATATTACCAGGAATTAAGGGAGTTTTAGGAACTTTAAGAGAAATAGCAGAACAGAGAAATAAAACCATGTCTCAAGTTGCTATTAATTGGTGTATTTGTAAAGGGGCAATTCCTATTCCTGGGGCGAAGAATTTGGCACAAGCGCAGCAAAATATCGGGGCTTTGGGTTGGTTTTTGAGTGATGGGGAAGTGGCAGAATTAGATAATGCTGCGGCTAATTCGGAGAAGAAGATGGTGCAGAATATTTTTCAGACAAGGTGATTTAAGTTTTTATTCATCTTGTGGTTGAATTAAGTATTGGCTGAGATTATTTAATAATCTTTGGTGTCTTGCTGGGGAAATTTTGCTTCAGGATTATATTCTTTAATTGATGCTAATGTATATTCTGGTTCATTTTCTGCATAACATTGATTTAGGTTCTGTAAAGAAAAATTTACCCATTCTTCTCTTTCTTCTATATCAAATCTCGTCAACCCACGAGAAAATTCTACTATTTCTAAACATTCTTTAATGTCATCACCTACCCATTTTGCAGCATGACGAAGAATAGATTTTCCTGAACCTGGATGATGAGGTGGTTTAGATTGTTTTTGTTTAATAGTTCGGACAAGATTCAGTGTTTCTATAAGTTCTGTTTCTGACATGGAATTAATTTCTTGTATTAGTAATTCTTTAGTTGTCATAATTTTTAACCTTATAAGTTATAATCCATTACAATCTCTCTTATATATGTAACATATATAAAAACCAAAATCAATAGGAATATCACGGGAATTTTTAAGATATATTTCAATTAATTTTTATAAATACTTTCTGATATTTTCACCCTTCAAGCTATTCTATAAAAATCAATATTGGATTTCCAACAATTTACAAATCTAATTATAACAACCAAGTTTATGAATATAGATGCTTTCATTTCCCAACTGCCTCATTTACCTCTAAAAAGTAGGGCAAGTTTACCCGAAAAATCAGGAATATACTATATAATTGATGATCAATCTATTATTTGGTATATAGGAAAATCCCAAAATTTACGTAGTCGTTGGGTTGGAAAAAGCCACCATCGAATTTATCAGTTAGAGAAACAAAGAAAAAGGGTTTTCACAGTTTATTATGAGTTGGTTGATAAAACTCAACTAGATACAGTTGAAAATCAACGGATTGAATATTATAATCCCCAACTAAATGGCACAATAGTTAAAACTAAAAAACTTCGTCCTACAGAAACTCTTTTACGAGAAACATTAACTGCAATTGCATCATATAGTTTTATCTTGGGTGTAGAACCTCCACGAAAAGATGATCCTAGCTTTGTGGCAAAATGTCAATCTTACAGCGTTGATAGAAGGACTCAAAAATCAGTTTTACCTTTGAGTGTGATACATATTTGTATAAATTTAACAGAGTTTAAAATTGAAAAACAAAGAACAGTATTTACACTGCTAAGAAATGTATTTAAAAAGCGTCTTAATTATTCAAATAATTGGTCACTTCATCCAGATACTAAACGTTATGAAAAATACGGGACATTTTTAACTAGAAGACTTTTAGTTAATGGTTTTGCAATAGAAGTTTCTAAGGTTAATAAAGAAGTTTTAGAAAAAATTCAAGATTATGATTTTACACAAATAGCAGGAATAAATATGAGAGTAGTTAATGAAAATACTCTCAATATCTTGAAGGAGACTTGTAAACTTAATGAAGTAGGTCTTGCTATATACTCACTCAAGCAAAATTATAACAATGAGGAAATGTCTCATTTTGATATATTTGATCATCAAGCATTACAAAGATTAAATCCTTACAAAATGGATTTAGTTAAGCTGTTATTTAATGAGGAAATAAATACAGATAAATTTAAAAATTTTCTAATAGAACAAAAACCTAAATTAGAGGATAATAACTGCTTATCTTCTCGACTTGTAAACCTTGCTGCTAAGAAAATCTATCTTCATAATTTATTAACAGAAAGAGGACTGGATATAAATAAGTATCAAGTTAATAAATATTTGGAAAAAATACCAACCGATAATAACTATATTGATAATAATTCAAATAGAATAATGAAGGTTTACGTTAAATCTTTCTTGCATCAATTGTATGTAGAAGCAACAGTAGATAAGGCATTTTGGTTATTACTGGAAGAATATTTGTCAGATTTTATCAAACTGTCACTTAATCAAAATGATCCATATTTAACAGTTCAGCTAAGAAAATCTTTACCCTATGGTAAAATCAGCATAACTTTAAATGGAAAATGGAAAACAGATATACCATTTGGAACAAAAGATAATATGTCTTATGTTGAAGTAATCAATATTATTACACAACGTTTAAACTCCAGTGGAATATCTAAACTGAAATTCTCATTTAGTATGAGTTAATTTTAATATGTTCTGTCCCCAACCAATAAACCATGCTAGAAAAATCAAGATTATATTTCCCAAAAATTCCCACATCTAATTATCAACCCCAAAGTCAAGATACAGCAATAGAAGCTGATATTTATTTATTTCAAAGATTACGAAACCTGACATTAAAACAACACCTAGAAATGTTTATCTCCCATGACAGAGGAGTTAAAAAACTATGTCTTGTAGGAATTAAATCACGACATAAAAATTTCACTATCCAGGAAACTCGTGATAAATTTACTCGCGCTGTCTTAGGAGAAAAATATACTTCTGATTTTCAACCAACAAGTATTAATGAAAATATGTGGATTCAAGATTCAATTTCTTTAGCAGGTGAACTACATCAAACATTTGAATCAATTAATATTTCTTACTATGTAAGTGGTGGGGTTGCAAGTTCTATTCATGGAGAACCACGTTCTACCCGTGATTTAGATTTAGTGATAGAAATTAATCAAACTCAAATAGATTTATTAGTAAAAACTTTAGAATCATCTGGATATTATTGTCCAGCAGGTGCGGTAGAAGATTTGCAAAGTGGATATGGTAATATGTTGAATATTACTCATACAGAAACTATTGCTAATGCTGATATTTATATCACAGATAATTCTCCTTTTTCTATTTCACAAATGCAGAGAAGAGTATTAGTAGATGTGGAGGGAATACCTAATTTTTGGATAGCTTCAGCAGAAGACATAATTTTGCAGAAACTACGCTGGGGAAAGGGAAGTAAATCAGAAAAACAATGGCGTGATGTTTTGGGGATAGTGAAATTACAAGGTGAAAATTTAGATTATGATTATCTGGCAGAATGGGTAGAATATTTAGATTTAATTGCTGAATTTATGGAAGTATTAAATCAAGCAGGGATGTAAAAATTACTATTATATTCCTAATAACCTTTTTACAGAAATAGCAACATCAGGAAAAGCTAAAGATCGAATTTCACCATCTTTAAAAATTTCTCGACTTTGATAACCTGCATCAGTGGGAACTCGAAAAACTATCAATTCCATATTCTGCAAATTAATGATCCAATATTCTGGTATTCCTGCGGAAGCATAAATTTTAGTTTTAACTTCTAAGTCTTTATTTAAACTAGAATGGGAATATTCAATTACCCAAAATATATTTTCTGGATAGGGATGATGTTTTTGGTAATCTTTTCCTAAACGTTGAACAATAGAAATATCTGGTTCTGGTTCTGAATTAGTTTCTGGGATAGTAATGGGTTTAGCTTGACGAACTTTTGCTTTTTCTCCTAATAAATAAATTAAATATTCTCCTGCTTCATCACTAGAATAAGCGTGATATTCTCCTTCTGGTGACATTTCTACTATTTCTCCATTGATTAACTCAACATGACGATTTGCTAAAATTCCTGTAGCAATTATTTGGTGATAATCTTGAATATTCCATTTTACAGTGGTTAAATTCATAGCATTTCTTCATCTCATGAACTAAGGAGACTAATTTTGTTAACGAATATTATTATCACTATGTTTTTTCTGAATTAACAATCTTACTAAGAACTGACTGCTTTTGTTGTGTCCAAATAGTAATCATTTCCTCCATTGCTTGACTTTGATCTACTTCAGTAGCAGCGCAAATCATTTTAAATCTCAATGCAAGTTCTTTAGGAATATAAGCAGAAATTAACTTGTAATTTGGATCTCCTCTTTTTCCTCTGGTATTTCCAGTCATAAACACTCAATAATGAATTTTGGTTCTACATTCTATGTTGACATGACTTCCACAAAAATAGAACCCTTTACTAACAAGTGTTCATGTACATCTGTTATATTATCAACATGAATACAAAAAAGTCAATCATCAACCTCTCTTCCTTCGTTCCTTCGTTCCTCTGTGGTTCATTACCCTAAAAATAAGAGAATAACAAAAACCACCAAAAACCCAGATCATGAACTTCCGCGAAGAATTTAAACTCCTCCTCCGCGCCCGCTATCCCCTCATATATATCCCCACCTACGAAGAAGAACGGGTAGAAGCAGCTATCAGAGAAGAAGCTACCAACCAAGGCAACCGCCCGGTTTATACATGGGACTTTGTAGACGGATATCAAGGCAACCCCAACGATAACGGCTTTGGCAAACGTAACCCCTTACAAGCATTAGAATTTATTGAAAAACTGCCCCCTTCTGCCCCTGCTGTGCTGATTCTCAGGGATTATCACCGTTTTTTAGAAGATGTGGCAATTTCTCGCAAACTGCGTAATTTAGCTAGACTTTTGAAGTCTCAGCCGAAAAATATTGTTTTACTCTCCCCCAGGATCGCTATTCCCGACGACTTAACGGAAGTTTTAACAGTGATGGAATTTCCCTTACCGGCAGCGGCGGAAATTAAAACCGAGGTAGAAAGGTTATTACAAGCCACTGGGAACTCCCTTTCCGGTAAATTTATTGATGATTTGGTGCGTTCCTGCCAGGGTTTATCTATGGAACGGATACGCCGGGTTTTAGCTAGGGCGATCGCCTCCCACGGAGAATTACAACCTACTGACGTGGATTTAGTTTTGGAAGAAAAACGCCAAACTATCCGCCAAACCCAAATCCTGGACTTTTACCCAGCAACTGAGCAAATATCTGATATTGGGGGACTGGATAACCTCAAAGATTGGTTAATTCGTCGGGGTGGTTCATTTACCGAACGGGCAAGGCAATATGGTTTACCCCATCCTCGTGGTTTAATGTTGGTGGGAATTCAGGGAACTGGAAAATCATTAACAGCCAAGGCGATCGCCCACCATTGGCATTTACCCTTATTACGCTTAGATGTTGGCCGTTTATTTGGCGGTTTAGTCGGTGAATCAGAATCTCGCACCAGACAAATGATCCAAGTTGCCGAAGCCCTCGCACCTTGTATATTGTGGATTGATGAAATAGACAAAGCCTTTTCTGGTTTGGGTAGTAAAGGTGACGCAGGAACAACAAGCCGAGTTTTTGGTACATTTATTACTTGGTTAGCTGAAAAAACCTCCCCCGTGTTTGTGGTGGCCACCGCTAACGATATTCAATCTCTACCCCCAGAAATGTTAAGAAAAGGGCGATTTGATGAAATTTTCTTCGTAGGTTTACCTACCCAAGAAGAAAGAAAAGCCATTTTTAATGTTCATTTATCCCGGTTGCGTCCTCACAACCTGAAAAGTTATGACATTGATCGGTTAGCCTATGAAACTCCTAATTTTTCCGGTGCAGAAATTGAACAAACGTTAATAGAAGCCATGCACATCGGCTTTAGCCAAAACCGTGATTTCACCACCGATGATATTCTAGAAGCGGCTAGTCAAATCATTCCTTTGGCACAAACTGCGGTAGAACAAATTCAACAACTACAAGAATGGGCAGCAGCAGGTAGAGCGCGTTTAGCTTCTAAACACAGTTCTTTAAGTGAACGCATTCAACGTCAAATCTAGAACGTAGGGGCAACCCCCTGTGGTTGCCCTCTTGAGTAAGGAGGCAGGGGAAGCGGGGGCGCAAGGGGCGCGGGGGGAGAATGAACAACCAATACCCAATGCCCAATGCCCAATGCCCAATGCCCAATGCCCAATGCCCAATGCCCAATGCCCAATGCCCAATGCCCAATGCCCAATAACTAATATGAAAATAATTTCCGGTTTTCTTAAACTTATACTTGGTTTTGTTCTGGCGATCGCCGTCTTATTAGGTAGCGGATTGACAATAGCTCTCTATTTTGTCAATCGTACTGGTGTAGCTCCTGAAAAACCATTGTTTGCTAATGATAATCCTCAAACTAAACCAAAAACCGAAAAACCAAAAGCAACACCTGTTAAGGATACATCTAAAAATACATCCACTCCTGAAACCACACCCACACCTACACCCACAGAAACACCCAAAACATTACCACCAGGAGCTTATAAAGCTACTGTTACTTGGCCACAAGGTTTAAGTATTAGAGATAAACCCGGATCAGATGCTAGTAGTATTGGTGGGGTTGGTGGTAATCAAACTGTGATTATCTTAGAAGAAAGTGAAGATAAAAAATGGCAAAAAATCCGCATAGAAGAAACAGAACAAGAAGGTTGGGTAAAAGCAGGAAATACTAAGAAAATTGAGAATTGAGAATTAAGAATTAAGAATGGGGAACTAAAAACTACAAGTTACAAATTTATGGCGAGTTTATGCCATTACACTAATTTCTTAAATTATGAGGCTAATATAGGACTCCTATTTGATTTTTGATAGCTTGCGTGGCGTAGCCATACAGAAATCCGTACATACTAAAAGCCTTCTTTCCTGTTCCCTATTCCCTCCCTTACAATTTCATAATTCACTACTTTTAACCAGTTCAATTGGGATATTCCCAATGCACCGGCTTGTATTGTCTGATGATTGCTTTAATAATGGCAGTTAAGTAATATTTAGCTATTTAGCATTTGTCCATGAATAAGTGAAATGATTAACTATCATCATCATTAAATAGATATAGATAAATGTGAACCTTGTTGATTTTTATTTACTTCTATTCTAGCTTGAAATGCTTCTTTCAGATGGGGAATATGGGTGACAGTGAGAATACAAGCAAAATCAGAAGCAATTGCATTAATAGCAGCAATTAGGCGATCGCAACCTTCGTTATCTTGTGTACCAAAACCCTCATCAATAATTAATAGTTGCAATGCAGCACCAGCACGTTGAGCTAACAATTTAGCTAATGCTAACCGAATAGCAAAATTAATTCTAAATGCTTCTCCTCCAGAATAGGTTTCATAAGCTCTTGTACCCCTAGCATCAGCAATTAAAATATCTAAAGTATCAATTAACTTGGCATTTTTCCTAGTTTTTCCACTCCTTCCCGCTTTTTGGGTAACAAATTGTACGTGTAACTGATTAGCACTCAAACGCGAAAGTAATTGATTGGTTTCCGCTTCCAATTGTGGTAAAACATTTTCAATCATCAACGCTTGAATACCATTTTTACCGAATGCTTGCGCTAATTCCTGATAAACCCGCTGTTGTTGTTGACAATATTTCAATTGTTCCTGTTCTTGTTGTAACTGAGTTTGTAATAATTCTAATTGATTTACCCTTTGTTCTAATCTACCAAAATAGGCAATTTTTTGATCTAACTCCCTTCTTTTAATTGCTATTTGCTGCTCTAAATGATTAATTTGCTCACTAGGGTTAGCTGTTGCTTTTAACTGTTCCACTATATCATCAATTTGGATCACTAACTTTTGTTGTTCAGCTAACCTGACTTTTTCAGCAGTTGTCACTTCTGCTAACCTATTTTGAATAACTGGATATTCCTCCTTTGCTGATAATAACTTTTGATATTGCAATTGCCAAGATTGAGCTTCCCTCACTGCTTGACTCAGTTGATGATGTTGCTCAGAACTATAATTTAATTCGGCAATTTCTTGAGTTAACATCGCTATTTGTTTAGCCGTTTCTGAATTTGTCTGTTCTAATTCAATTCCTGCGGTTAACTCGGCAATTGTACCTTGTAATTCTGGTTTTTTAATAGCTAATTGTGCTTGTTTTTTCTGAGCATCTTTAATTTTCGCTTGTTGAATTTCTGCCCAGCGCCATCTTTCTACTTCACTTCTAGCTAAAGCATGATCTTTTTCATTATAATTTAACTGCTGTAAATATTCATCTAATTGTTGTAATTCTGCTTGTTTTTCAGGATCAAAATTACCCTGTAAAGAACTTTCTAAATGTTCTCTTTCTAATTCAATTTGTTGTAATTGCTCCTGTACATCGCTAGTTGCTTGTAACTGTGCAACTAATTCTCCTCGCTTTTCCCGTAGTTGATCATAATCTGATAATTGCTGGCTAATTTCTCGATACTCCTGTCTGAGTACCTGAATTTCTCGATCAGAAACCGCCATTTGTTCCCGCACTACCCAAAATTGTCCTTGGGTTTCTTCATACTCTGTTTGGGTTTTTTGTATAACTCTATTCCAGTGATCTCCATCCAAAGGACTTTCACACAAAGGACATAAAGCATCTGGATTTTGTAAACTTTGTAATTTTTGTTCTAGCTCTTTCAGTATTTTATCGTATTCCTTCTGTTGAGCTTGCAACCGTTCGATAAAATGTCTGCGTTCATGTCCTTTTTCTTGAACTCTTTGCAAATATACCTTTTTTTTCTCCAATTCTTCGATTTTTACCCCTATATCCATTACCGCTTGTTGTAGTTGCGGTTGACGACGATGCTGTTTTTGTAACTGGGTTGCTGTGGTTTGCAGTTGTTCTAACCTGGCCACTAAACTAGCATGAGTGCGATCTAATTGACTTTGTAAATTTGCCCGTTGTTGTAATAACGGAGTTACTTGCATTTGTAATTGATCTAAATTGTTAAGACGCTCACGGGCAGCAGCTAACTCAGATAAAGCACCCTCTACTTCAGAAGACTTATTAAGGGTTTGTTCTAATTCTTGTTCTTGTTGTTCTAATGCTTTTAATTCTCCTTCTGTTTGTTGTAAATTCCGTTCCAGAAATTGAATTTGTTTAGCTAATTGTTGTTGTTGTTGTTGTCTTAAACTGATAGCGCGGTTGTGTTTTTCAAATTTTTCTACAAAAATTTCTTCTTGAGATTGCAGATTTTCATATTCTGTATATCCTGCTTGAATTTCTGCTTCTTGATTTAGGATATCTGCTAAACTGGTTAATTGAGATTGAATAGATAACTTTTCTTGTTGGAGGCGATCGCAATCTTGCTGTAAATTCTGATATTGTTGTCTGACAAAATTTAACTGTTGTTCCCAGTTATCCCGCTGATGTTTAATAACCTGTAAATTCTGTAATTGAATTTTATCAATAGCTTCCTGTTGTTTAATTTGATTTATGGCTATTTCTAACTGTGATAATTCCGCTTTTGTAGCACCTTGTTCTTGCAATTGAATTTTAATATTTTCCAGAGAACGGGATAATTCTTCTACCCTACCTTTATACTGTTTAGAATTATCCTTAGCTCTTTCTTCTAACAAATCATATTGATTGAGTTTTAACAACTCTGCTAAAATTTCCTTCCGTTCCGTAGGACGTTTGAGCATAAATTCATCCGCTCTCCCTTGACGGAGATAAGCAGAATTTATAAAAGTCTCATAATCTAATTTTAGATGTTGTAAAATCACATCCTGGGTAGCTCGCATTCCCTTAGCAGTCAAAGGACGAAAACCACTGGGAGTTTCAATTTGAAATTCTAAAACACTGGTTGCACCCCTAACACGGGTACGAATTACGCGATAGGTTTGTTGGTTATTCAGGAAAGTAAAATCAACCCTAACTTCCTGCGCTCCAGAATAGATGACATCATCCTCAATAGTAGCGCGACTTTCACCCCAAATTGCCCAAGTAATTGCTTCTAGTAAAGAAGATTTACCCGCACCATTAGAACCACAAATACAGGCCGTATGCAGACCGCCAAAATCTAAAGCTGCATCACGGTAACTAAGAAAATTTTTCAGGATAAGTTGAATTGGAATCATTGAGGCTATGTTGCCTTTTTAAAACTTTTATTGTTAACAGTACAGATGCACTTTTTGATAGTTTAGCTGTCTATTTATCAAGTTTCTACTGTTGAAGAGATGATTTTTACAAAAATTTACATTTTTTGATCTCACGCAAAGACGCAAAGGAAGGTGAGAATGTAATGATTAGGGGTATGTAAGGTTTGGTAGGGAGTATTAGAGAAAAGATCCCCGACTTCTTTTTTGATATTGTTCATAAATTATCAATTTATGTTAGAAGTCGGGGATCTGAAATTTTATTATAAGTTGTCTGAATCAGGATTTCCAGGATGATTAGGTGACAGTTGACAGGTGACAGGTGACAGTCAGAAAAGATTTTGTCTGAATCAGGATTTCCAGGATTTGAGGATTTACAGGATGAAAATTGAGTTTTAGTAATGGTTTTTTAATTTTATTATTAATATTATTTCCGGTAATTGTTAACTTCACAAGTTTTTAAAAACTACTTACAAACAAAATCCCCAATTTCTTTTTTATCTTGTTCATAGATCATGAACTGATGTTAGAAGTCGAGGATTTGAGTTTTATTAATTCCTATTTAAGGCGACCAGTAAAGGTGTACACTTGCCCTACCCCAACCTTGTGGGCGTTTCCATTAATTCCAATCTAAGGCGATCGGGAAAGAGTGCGGACTAATTTAAGATGTCTAACGATAATAACGTTTCCATTAATTCCAATCTAAAGAGATCGGGAAAGCAACGATTTCAAAGAAAAAGAAAGAAAAGAAAAATTAGGTTTCCATTAATTCCAATCTAAAGAGATCGGGAAAGGTGGTTCGGGTGGTCAAGGCGGTCAAGGCGGAGTCGTTTCCATTAATTCCAATCTAAAGAGATCGGGAAAGAGTTCGTCTAGGAAGGCTTACCCAGTAAAGGATTCAGCCGCCAATTCGACACCACTCTAAAAACAAGTGTAAACATAGCCACAAAAAACGTCAAGTACATACCTCAAACCATTGCCTAGTAAGCATTCGACACCACTCAACGAAAAATATAGGGTTATGCCGAAGCGGCACGCTACGCGAACGGGGATTTGTCCTGTGGTGTCGAAGATGATGATACAATTTTTGTCTTACCAATTACCAGTTACCAATTACCCATTACCAATTAAGGTCTTTCAAGACCAAAAACACGCCATTTTTCCCGACTCAGAAATATACCAATATTATTAGTATTAGTACAAGTTAATCCTTTCTTTTCAGAGATACATTTAAAACCGCCCTGATTCCAAGTTTTACCATAACCAAGAACTGATTTATTAGGATCAGCGATAGTATCACTAATACAAAGAATTTCTGGACGACTGTTTGCAGGTAATAATAAACCACCTCCCCAGTCAAAACCACAATATCCAGGATAGGGTTGAGG
>RDXV01000313.1 GCA_004292695.1 Nostocales cyanobacterium
AACAAAATGTAAAATCGCTGAAAGTCTCTTCCCTCTTGCCTTTTGCCTTTTGCCTCTTGCCTTGCCATGACGACAATTTTCAACGCCTACCTACTTAGTGCTATCTGTTAGCAACTAATTTTTTCCTGTCACATCCTGAAAATATTCAGTTTTGCTACTCCTATCGTCAAAAACTTTGTATCTATTTCTCCTGGGCAACCCATCATTAGTTGCAAATTTCCTGACACATTTCCAGGTTTAAGTGAGAATGTAACTTTTTATTCAGTAACCGATAGATGATTGCTTCTAAATCCTCCAGCATATAGGGTTTACTTATATATTCATCAAAACCGGCTCTGAGTATTTGTTGTTTTTGATTTTTACCAGCTAAAGCGGTGACTGCAACCACCGGAATATGGGAAGTGAGTGGTTGACTTTTTAAACACTGTACTACCTCTAGTCCATTCAAACTGGGTAATAAAATATCCAACAAAATCAGGTCTGGTTGATACTTTTGTGCTACCAATACCGTAGAATAACTATCATTTTGACAAATGAATTTACACCCTATTAATTCCAGTGCATAACTTAGTAAAAGTAGACTGTCATCATGATCTTCTACTACTAAAATTAAAGGTGGCTGGGATTCGTTTTGTTTTTCATCATTCATGAATGAATATGTCAGATACATCTGTGATCTAGAAGATGAGATTGGATTAAGCTGTATGGTATTTAAGGTCAAATTAAACAGATCATACAAGCTATACTTAGTAGCTGATTGTCAATAAATTCAAATTTTACTGTTGCTACTTAGTTGGTGCGAATCAATCGCATTTGCAGACACTCCTTGATTATATGCAAAATTGCATAATATTTTCCTCATAAGTTAACAGTAAGTTTATATAACAAAGTTTATAGTCATTTACTCTGGTATAACTCTTTACCTGGTTTTTAGTAACAATTAAGTCTCATTCATTAACCAGGAAGATTATTTTGAGAGCTAAAATATCATCTCAAATAGCTTTATTCTTGGGATTTAAGAAAATTATGCTGTATTGTGTATACGGAGTTTTTTCCCTGGAGATTGATAACGATTGATAACAATATATGCTAGTCAGTAAAGTGAAGTTTTAGAATAGTTGACGTGAACAAAATTATGTTTTATATGTAGTACGATGTAACTTTAGATTTTGGTTGCAAAATAACTCAACCGCAAAAATTTTCATAAAAATTTCCATTTGATACTGATAATTGCCACATATTAACTGTTGACTTCTATGGATTTCGATTATTTTCGCAGTAATGACAACAATTCAGCCAATAATAACCGACAAAATTTACTCTCTAGTGGTTGGCGGCCATTTCAGCGAGATTTTGATTGGAACTATTTTCAGCACATTGTTTTTAACGATACTCAGGAGTTAGCGCAAAGAAGTGTTAACTTAGTCAGTTTTTATGCAGATGCTTTAGCCAGAAAAGATTATGCTTGGTGGGCAAATATAGTTAATTTGGCATCTGATTATACTCGGACTGAGTTTCAAAAATTCTGGAATTTTATCACACCTGATGCACAAAACCCAGATTATCGCTACAAAGATGTTTTAAGTACAGAAACACCCATTGTGCAATTTGTTAGTCGTAACAGTATTCCTATAGATTACGTACTCAATTTACTCCAAGAAATTACGGTTTTAAGAATTTTACGTATATTAGAACGTCCTGATATTATCACCCAATATTACTCAGAAAGAGATTTCTATTTTCCTGTGGAGAAATTTGTTAGTTGGGAACGGTTAGATATCGTTAATACTGTTTATGCTTATTGGTCTAAACATGATATTTGGCTACAAATTGATCCCTATGAACGGGGGAGAAAACAATATACTTTAATGGCTAGGAATTTAGCACCTCTAATCAATAAAGCTACCTATGATTTAGCAGTAATGTTAAGTGGATATCAAAGCCGTGTAGGTAAGGTACAAAATCAATTTCCTATTAATTCTTTTCCCCAAGTAATTCAAGATTTTACTGATTTAGTTCAGCAATCAATTTTGAATCAAAATCAATTAGCTGTGGTAGTACATGGAGAACCAGGAACGGGTAAAACCGCTTGGACTCAAGCTGTTGCTAAGGAAATTCTTGTACCTTTGGGTTATGTGATTTTTATTTTAGACCATGATGCCATTACTAATTTTGTTCCTCCTAGCTATTTAGAAAGAATTTGTATTATCATCAACGAAGCTGATAATTTAGCTCAAGATCGGGCTTCAGAAGTAGCCCAATATAACAACAAAACTGAACATATTTTAGCTTTGTTAGATGGGACTTTATATCAAAGTGTAATTGATGAATCTGGTGTACAACTAAAACAAAGGTTAGTAGTATTAATGACTTGTAATACTACAGAAAGATTAGATCCAGCAATGTTAAGAAAAGGTCGAGTAGATTTGATGTGTGAGTTTACAAAACGTTTTGTTTAAGTAAGTTGGCATAAAAAAACCGAGGTATGTTACAAAATGTAAAATCGCTAAAAGCCCCTTTCCTCTTGCCTTTTGCCTTTTGCCTTTTGCCTTGCC
>RDXV01000022.1 GCA_004292695.1 Nostocales cyanobacterium
TCCAAAAATTTAGGGATGACAGATGACTCAAACTCTTGCCTATTGCCTATTGCCTCTTGCCTACCCTCACGAAAAGACTTTCTCAGCAAGCCCTAATTAGATGATAGTAGAAATTGATTAGCTGATAGCTACTTACAATGATACCAATTCAGATTCTATTTGTGAAGATTGTAGATCACGACCGATAAAAACTAAACGGGTTTGTTTTGTTTCTTCTGGTTTCCAAGGACGATCATAAAATTTTTCAAATCTTGTTCCTACTCCTTGCATCACTAACCGCATGGGTTTATTAGCAACTGCGACAAATCCTTTGATTCTGTAAATTTCTTGTTTTTCTGCAAGTTTCTTTAATGTTTCTTGCAGTTTTTCTGGGTCAAAGGTACGATCTAAAATCACGTGAGTTGAATTAATTTCATCATCATGATCGTGATCTTCTTCTGTGTCGTGATGACTAGGACGAGAATCTAAATTGTCTTCTACTGCTGCTTGATATCCTAATAATATTGATGGGTCTAGTTTACCATAATCACTATAAACTATTTTTACTTCTCTGGGTAATTCGTTTTTGACTATTTCTACAACTTCTGATTTTTGCTGTTCATCAACTAAATCAGTTTTATTCAAAATCACTAAGTCTGCACAAGCAAGTTGATCTTCAAACAATTCTTGTAATGGTGTTTCATGTTCTAGACTATCATCTTCTTGGCGTTGGGCGGCGATCGCCTCTAAATCACTTGCAAATGTTCCCCCAGCAACCGCAGCACAATCTACAACTGTAATTACTGCATCTACTGTAGCAGCATTGCGGATTTCTTGCCAACGAAAAGCTTTAACTAGGGGTTTTGGTAATGCTAAACCAGAGGTTTCAATAATTATAGAATCAATGCTATCTCGGCGTTTAATTAATTCCCGCATTGTGGGATAAAATTCCTCTTGCACGGTACAGCATAAACAACCGTTTGTGAGTTCAAATATATTAGTATTTTCTGGATTTTCTTGTATTTCATCTTCGGGGCAAATTTGGCAGGATTTTAATAATTCTCCATCTATTCCAAGTTCGCCAAATTCATTAACTAATACTGCTATGCGTCGTCCTTGGTTGTTTTGCAGTAGGTGACGGATGAGGCTGGTTTTACCGCTTCCTAAAAAGCCAGTTATGACTGTTACGGGGATTTTTGTGGCCATGTTTGGTGTGTTGTTTTGTTATTTGATTTTACCACAATATCTAGATCCCCTCCAGATCCCCGACTTCTTTTTTCAACTTGTAAATAAATTGTAAATTAATCTAAGAAGTCGGGGATCTTATTTTATTGAACCACGAAGACACGAAGTACACGAAGGAAGAAGAGAAGAAGGAAGAAGTTTTAAGAATATCCAATTTCTATCATTTTGAAAAATTCCTGTACTACTTCATCAGGATTGTTATAACATCTTTCAGCATCAAATCTTTCTACTACTTTGATACCGTTTTTCTTAAAAATGCGTTCTCTTTCTTGTTCCTCAACTCTGCGTTCTGCGGTGTGAAATGGTCCATCAACTTCCAAAACTCCCCATTTACCGTTATAACAAATTAGGAAATCAGCTTCTTTATTTTCTCTACCTTTGGCTGTGGTAAGTCGTGCTAAGGAGTTGGGTACAAATAAAACTCCAGTTCTGTCTAATGCTTCAGCAATTTTGATTTCTGTTTTTGAGCGAAAGCGTAGGTTTTGCCAAGTGTGAATTGTTGAGTTTGAAGAAAATTGAACACCTTGATTATTAGAAGTATTATCTACATCAATATTATTTTCTGGCTTATTAACAGTATTGTCATTCTCGGAAGTTTTGCGTAAAATTAAATCTGTATTTTCTATAATCTTTTTATATAAACTGGCAAATTCTCCAGGTGCAAAATTACCATTTATAGGTCTTCGTTCTGTCTTCCTATAACCATACCCGCGCACATACTCATAATTATAATAAACATATTCACAAATTACTCCATCTAAATTTGTTTCACTATTAATTTGCCAATCTTTTATACAAGCACCTGTTAAGATTGCATTATTAAAATTGGTAGCCATTACTTGAGATTTAGATAAATTAGCATTAGTAAGATCGACTCCACTAAAATTAGCTTCTCTCAGATCAGCTTCTTTCAGATCAGCTTCTCTAAGGTTAGCACCTGTTAGGTTGGCATATATCAGGTTAGCCCCACATAAGTCAACCCCACTCAATTCAGACTCTCTTATATTAGCCAACGTGAGGTCAGCGAGCATTAATTTAGTACCTCTCAGGTCAGATCCTGCGAGGTTAGTTTTGTACAGGTTAGCTTCAAAAAGGTCAGCACCACTCAAATTATATATAGTTAAATCTTCTTCACTTAAATCAGGTATTGTCGGATCTGTTATCCAGTTATTCCAAACTTCTACCCCTTGCTTCAGTATTGCTAAATGCTCTGGATTTGCCATAATCTAGTGTTTATACTTAAAATTGCCAATATTCGGATTTTAACCTAATTTCATTAAGCTGAGAATGTAATAAACAAAGTTTAATCAAAATAGCGATCATTTTTCTGCTTGAACAGATATGATCGCTTTTTATCAAAATTCCAGGGTTAATTTTAGGAAATGTTATCAATACTAAACTTTGTCAGTTCAGACTCTTGAACCAATGATAGTAAAGATAAAACTTCACGATTTATATTTGGTTCACCATAAAATACCCAAACACGAGGGAAGTGTCCTTCACAATTTTTATGTCCTAATAACCAATTATTGTTATTATCACGCCACCCAATTCTATATTCAAAACTACGATATTGTTCTGTCACTAGGTCAGGATTGCTATGGTAAGCATTTTTCCAATTACTAGGATTTAAACCTATATCCTTGCAAATTTGATATTGTACACTAAATCCAAATCTTTCTTGACTATACTTTAGCCACAACATATTTATCTCTTGGAAGTTTTCAAGAGGCAGACTTTCAATATCTAATATTCTAAGTCGTTGTTGTAAGTCATTTTCCCTTCCAGACATTTGCAGCAAGAGATACCTAGTTTCTTTATCTGCTTCTAGCCAGTTCTGTTCTTCTAAATGACGTTGGAGATTTATCAAATTCATAATTTTGTCCTTAAAAAATTTACAGTTGATGAGTTGAGGAGTTTAAGAGCGATCACCTTGTTTTCACAAAAATGCGTTAACTAGCGATCGCTATTAGTATTCATCAAGTCTTTGAAAGTGAAAGTTTAACCAAAATGTTAACTTAGATCAAAACATTTCTACTTAACATTTGCCATGCTTAAAGACTTAACAGCATTTCTTTCACTTAACAAAAACACAAGATATTGATTAAGGCTAACTCCTTCTTTCTCTGCATTTTCTGTTAATCTTTCATGCAATGATCGAGGTATCCGTAGTAAAACCTTACCACTGTATTGAACTTGAGTTGAGGGTAAGGGAATTTCATCCTCATATTCATAAGCTGTTTCTATCCACAAACTACGTGCTTCTTCAATATTAAATAACGTTTCATCTGTCGTTTCTCCCTGAGTCATACATCCAGGAAGGTCTTTAATTTCTGCTACATATCCCCCATCGGGATCAGGGTAAAGTGTAACTGGATATTTCAAATTCAAGTAAAATTCCAGTGACTCACGTTCAGTTTTATTTTTCTTAGACATACTACTCCTCTAATCTGAGCAGTTTTACAATCTGCTTAATATAAATTCCTTTTACTTTTTGCCCCTCTTTTTTGGGTACAACTTGTATCCTTCCATCTTCATGACGGAAAGTGTGATGACTTCCTTTAGATCGAACTTCTTCAAAATCAAATGCTATTAAAATACGTCTTACGTCTTCAAATCTTACTTCAACAGGATGAGAGAGAAATAACTGAATTAGTTTTTCTAATTGAGTCATAAATTAATTTCCTTTTTATTTTCATATTTTGTTTACCTCTCTGTTTATTTTGCTTATAACTATGATATCATATATAGTATCAATGTCAATATAGAATATTTCTATTAGTCTCAATAGATGTAACTATTAGAATATCTGTAGCTTTGAATTAACTACGAATAATCACGGTATAGAATTAATATATTATTTTTTACTCAATAGTTCCACTATCAGATTGTATTTGATGATAAAGATGAGGAGATATTACAATGGATACCAAATTAAAATATCAAGAAATTATCAAAAGCATATTAACAGAAACCGCCGCATATCGCGCTTCAATACCTGATGGTTATAACTCCCAAGTTTTATTTGATGATGAACATGGACGTTATTTAGTTTTAGATATTGGTTGGAATGATGATCAATATCTACATACCACACCTATTCATGTAGATTTAATTGATAATAAAATTTGGATTCAATATGATGATACAGAAGAAGGTATTGCTAATGATTTTATAGCAGCAGGTGTTCCTGCACAGGATATTGTTCTTGGTTTTCGTCATCCTCAAATCAGACAATATACAAACTTTGCTGTTAGTTAATACATCATTTTCGCCTGATTTACTTTTTAATTTTTTTATTGTGATTTATTTTCTGGAGAGAAATTTGATACTATCTATAAATAGACTGCAAATCATATTTTTATGACTAAAGTAAACCTAGACTTACCCCCAGAAGTATTTTCTGCTCGTCGTCTTTCCCCAGATGATTTTGTCCGTGATATGCGCCTAGCAGCAGCTATATTTTGGTATCAAAAAAATGAAATTTCCCAAGAAAAGTACCTGCAATTATTCAAAGTTGGGATTTAGGCACTGGAGAATCTGTGGTTTTAACGTGGGGTTATGTAAATTATGGTACTGAGGTAATTATTGATGATTTAGCAGGTCGTCGTTGTGCAGAGGCTTTGGGTATTCCTGTGAGGGGAACTTTAGGTATAGTTCTTACTGCTAAAAAACGTGGCTTAATTCCATCTGCACGACCAATTTTAGAACAATTGCGCCTCTCTGGAATGTACTTATCTGAAAAAGTTATTAATCAAGCACTGGCATTAGTGGGAGAATAAACAGTAACAGCCTAACTTAAACTCTAGGGGTAATCTCCCTACGGTTGCTTTCATGCACAGAAAACAATCACAGGGAAATTACCCCTATATAATTCGACAGTCGTTAATTTAAGCTGTGACAATAAAAGGCTTCTTATACTGTCACCTGTCACCTCATTACTCAGCAGTAACCAAGTCAGTGCTACCTTTTGTGCGTTTCCGAGTCAAGGTGTTATAAACCATGATACCGATCGCCTTGATCAAATTACCTTCCAACTCGTTGAACATCTTCATGTTGATACCAAAAGCATCGTTAGCTTCTTCCACAATGCGATCGCCTGTAGCATCATCAATGGGCATTTCATCCAAATTTTGCCGATATTTGGCTTTAAAACCCTTCTCATCGCTAATATCTGCAAACTCATAAAAAGCTGTACCTTCACCTTCTCCCAGGTTCATTGCAGTTACAGCAATGTTTTTCAGAATTTGTCCACCAGACAAGTCACCCAAGTAACGAGTATAGGAATGTGCAACCAACAATTCGGGTTCTGTAGCGGAAATTTCCCGAATTCTATTTACATAAGCTTCACCCGCAGGGGATAATTTGATCTGCTCTCGCCAGTTGTAACCGTAGTAGTAAGCTAAATCTTGCTCTAATGTGTGTTTACGGTTTAACTCAGGAAAATAAATTTTACTCACAACAGGGTGATGTTTATGCTTTTCCATCTCCTCTTCCATTGCTGAGTAGACGAAATAAAAGTTAGCAACCAGTTTCCGGTATGAATTTTTTTCTACAACTCCTTTTAAAAAGCACTTGACAAAACCAACGTTTTCTGCCATTGTGTGTGCTTTCTTTGTTCCTACGCGCAACTTAGAGGCTAAATTACTGCTCATGCTAAATTTCTCTACTTTAAAAAGTCAACTTTTGGGAATTTGTTCACGAATGACGAAAAAATGCCACTAAAACGTTACATTAGAACCATTTGATGAGAATTTATATTAAAAATCATTAAGTTGGGAAAAATAGTAGCCTTTTATACGAAAAAAATGTCATTTACTAGAAAAATTTAGTTTACTATGGGGTTATAACCTTGATGAATTCAAATCAACTCAAGATATTGGTAGTCAAAACTCAATAATTCTTAAAGTTATGTGATTTTACTTAATAAAGTATCGTGAAAGTTAATTGTCACTAAGAAAAATACAGCAGTTTCATATCCTATGAGGTACAAATTTTAGTCACAAAACCTAACACCAAAAGGATTTTTAAGCTGATAGCTGACTACTGAAAGCTGAAAGCTGCTGTAATTACAGGTTTTCTGTTGACTATCAATTTCATCAGAATTGTTGAACAAGTTTGAAAGTGTTATTCTCCAGTGTGATGGTGTGGAGTGTGGAAATTTATGGTTTCTTCTATGACTAAGACTCAAAGCTGTGTATCTGATGGTTACATGACTCAATCAGAAGTATTGAAAACAGCAAATGCCAGTAATTTTGTCCCTAGCGTGGTATCTTTGCCAAAAACAGCCTTATTTGGTACAGATGGTATTCGTGGCAAAGTCGGAGAATTATTAACAGCGCCTTTAGCCTTACAAGTAGGTTTTTGGGCTGGTATAATTTTACGAGATCATGCTTTGACATCTGGACCTGTAATTTTAGGTCAAGACTCCAGAAACTCTAGTGATATGCTGGCAATGGCGTTAAGTTCTGGGTTAACCGCTGCTGGTATAGAGGTATGGTATTTAGGTTTATGTCCTACCCCTTGTGTAGCTTACCTAACCAGCATTACTGACGCAATTGGTGGTGTGATGATTTCTGCTAGTCATAACCCACCGGAAGACAACGGTATCAAAATTTTTGGTGCAGATGGTACTAAACTCTCAAAAGCACTGCAAGCCAAAATTGAATCAGGTTTGCGAGGAGATATTGCCACCGTTAGCAGTATTAATAACTGTGGTAAACATTATGCGAGAACAGAATTAATCGGAGATTACGGACAGGCTTTGCAACAACCGCTACAACCACAAGTAAATCTTCAAGGTATGAAGATAGTGTTAGATGTGGCTTGGGGTGCGGCTGTGGGTTTAGCACCAACCGTATTTACTCAGATGGGCGCGGATGTAATTTGTTTACATAACCAAGCGGATGGCGATCGCATTAACGTTAACTGCGGTTCTACCCATTTAGATATTTTGGCTGCTGCGGTGAAAGAATATAAAGCCGATATGGGTTTTGCCTTTGATGGGGATGCAGATCGAGTATTAGCAGTTGATAACACAGGCAGACAGGTTAACGGTGATTACATTCTGTATTTGTGGGGTAGTCATCTCCAAGCACAGGAACAACTACCAGATAACCTGATCATTTCTACAGTTATGGCTAACTTAGGTTTTGAGAAAGCCTGGGAAAAACGGGGTGGTAAATTAATTCGTACCGCAGTAGGTGATCAATACGTACAGGCAGAAATGCTAAAAACTGGGGGAATGCTGGGAGGAGAACAATCAGGACATATCCTTTGTCGTCATTATGGTATTACTGGGGATGGATTATTAACAGCCCTACACATAGCCGCCGTAGTCAAAGCAGCGGGAGTATCGTTAGGGGAAATGGTAGATCAGAGTTTCCAAACCTATCCCCAACTGTTAAAAAATGTGAGAGTAGAAGACAGAGAAAAACGGTTAGGGTGGGAAAATTGCGAACCAGTACAGAAGGCGATCGCCCAAGCAGAAACCGCAATGGGAGACAAGGGTAGAATCTTAGTCCGTGCATCTGGCACAGAACCAGTAATTAGAGTTATGGTAGAAGCTGCGGATACTGAACTGGTAAACTATTGGACAAAAGAATTAATAGCCCAAGTTCAGGAACATATAGCTTAATCAGTGGACAGTGGACAGTGGACAGGTGACAGTGGACAGGTGACAGGGGGAGAGGGGGAGAATAAACAACCAATGCCCAATGCCCAATGCCCAATGCCCAATGCCCAATGCCCAATGCCCAATAACTGATAACTGATAACTGAACCAGTTATGCTGAAAACAAAGCGTAAATCCAAAAAATCCAAAAAATCCAAAAAGCAATCATCACCAGAAAAACCAGCACTCAGTCTTAAAGAAGAATTAGCCCTCAAACGTAAAGCCATGCAAGCGCGTAAAGAATTTACCAGCTTGACGAGTAAACTTGTGGGTGGTGGCATATTCTTGGGAATGGTGCTTTTTTTTGTAGGTGGAATTAAATTAGCCGTTCCTGGGGCATTAGGTATTATTGTTTTAACCCTGTGCTACAAATACCCAACCTATGCTTTATTTGCCTTTGTCATATACGTACCGTTTGCGGGTACTGTAGTTTACTGGTTGGGTGGAAGTCCTATCATGCAGTTAGCCAAAGATGCTTTTTTTATTCCAATGGCGATCGCCCTTTGGCAAACCTGCAAAAAACAAAGAAAACCATTTATAGTTCCTGTATCTCTGAAAACACCTTTTTGGATTATCTTAGGCTCTTGTCTGGTTACGTTACTATTAATTAATGGTCAACAACAACTAGGCGCGGCTGGAGAAGTACCGATAGGGGTAGGAATATTAGGGTTAAAAGTATTACTTGGCTATTTTCCCCTAGTTAGCTGTATATATTATCTAATTCGTGATGAAAGAGAATTTTGGATACTCTCCCGTCTTCAGGTTGTACTGATCCTAATTTGCGGAGTGCTAGGAATTATTCAATATGCTTTACTTACCGTTGGTATCTGTAAAGGAACAGTAGGTGTAGAAGGTGATGCCCTCTTTAAAGCCTCCTTAGATGCCCGTTGTTATTTTGGAGGTGCATTGTTATACACTCCAGAACAAGGAGTAATTCGCCTACCTGGAACATTTGTTGCACCTTGGCAGTGGGCATGGTTTTTGATTTCGGGAACATTTTTTACCTTTGCCAGTATTTTTAGTGATAAATCTATTCTGTGGCGGATTATTAGCTTACCTGCTTTAGCATTAGTATTTATTAATGCCGTAATTTCTGGACAAAGAATAGCCTTAGCTTTAGTACCAGCTTGGTTTGTATTATTACTAATACTTACAGGTCAATTTGCCAACTTTAAAAAGTTTATTCCCGTTATCGGCGGTTTTGCTATTATCTTGCTAATTGCTATGGCCGCCAACCCCACACTTGTTCAAGAGAGAATAGATAGTTTTGTTGGTAGATGGAATGCTTCACCACCCCAAGATTTTATAATTCAACAATTTGAAGAAAGTTGGAAAAGTGTGGATGAAAGTCCTTTTGGTGGTGGTTTAGGCCGGGCAACTAACTCAGCACGAATATTAGGTTCAACTAGGTTAATTGAAACATATTATCCTAAAGTTATGTATGAAGTAGGAATTGTAGGATTAATAGCTTGGATCATCTTTGTGAGTGGTATTACATTTATTGCATTTAAAACCTATAGAAAAATTAAAGATCGTAATCTTCGCACTTACGCATCGAGTATGTGGGTTTTTATCCTATTTATTAGTTATAACACCTACTACTATCCTTTAGATGTTGATCCAGTATCTGTTTATTATTGGTTATGTATAGGAATGTTGTTCAAGTTGTCAATTATAGATAAAGAGGCCAATGATATCAACAAAAAAAATCCTCTCAATCATACCAAAAAGTCCTTAAAAAATAAGCGAGTATCAACTGCAACTACAAGATAGTTTATAGCAAAATTGCCAGTATGAAAATATGAAAACATCAGATGTAAAAAGCAATAATAGATTTCATTGGATTGATAGAACTAAAGGATTAGCAATACTAGGAATTGTTTTATTCCACTTTTTTCAAAACTACCCAGAACGGGAAACATTTATTAATATCTTAGATAGAAACTTTGCTAGAATCGGATATGCTGCTGTAGATATATTTTTCCTCATGGCTGGTTTTAATACTAGCTATGCTTTGGTAAATCGTTCCCTAAAAGCTGGTAAAAACAAAATTGAAACTAACTGGAAATCATGGTTACAGAAAAGATTAATTAGACTTTATCCATCTTATTGGTTGGCTGTAGTTTCCACCTGTCTACTTTATAGTATTTTTGGTGATTTTAAAATTACCTGGAATTGGAACTTTATTATATCTGTGTTAGGTTTAGCTGGTGTTCATAATCAGTCATTTAATCCAGGATTTTGGTTTTTTTCTGTGATCCTTCAGGCTTATTTATTGACACCTATTATCTTTAATATTTGCAAAAATAAACCACTGAAAATTCTACAAACTGGAATACTTTTAGGAGTCTTAAATAAAGTTATTGCTGCTTATTTTCTCCTGGAAATTTTGCTATTTGATCACAATTCATATAACTACTTATTTTTCTTACAAAATAACTTTATTGGTAGTTATATTTTCCCTTTTTGCATGGGGCTATATTGGGGATTTATTTATGCAGAAAATAAAGAATTGAGAAAAATAGATATACGAATATCCATTATTACTTTCATTATTGGTTTATTGATGTATGGACTTCTCATAGTTATGAAAGTAGATATTATCTATATGCTTGGTTTTGATATTCTGTTTACTCCCATGTTTTTTATAGGAATAAAGTCATTGTTTTCTACGGTGGAAAAATTTAATTTCTTAGGTTGGTTACTCAGTTTTATGTCAATTTTAGGAATTTATTCTTATCAAGTTTATCTTGTACATCAACCTATGTATTTTGTCATTTTACGTCCATTAAGCAAAATGCTAAATATGGATCACTATTCAAAAACAGTAGTTATCCTAGTAATCTCTATGATTTTATTAGCAATATATGTCTTTACTTTTACCAAGTTAGAAAATTTGATTAATAAAATAGTAGATAATTTCAGTATGAAAAAAACATCAGAATCTTAACAACTCACCTAAATACTGACACAGTGTAATCTAAAATACTCTAATATCATGATCTGCACAGAGCCACCCATCGGTTATACTGAAATAAAATCAGAATAATTAATTACAATTTTAATGACCTCAATTATGAGTAATTACCCGCTAATTTCCGTAGTTATTCCCACATATCGCCGGGAAAAACTATTACAAGATAGTATTGTAGACGTATTAAAACAAGACTATCCCCATTTTGAAGTGCTGGTAGTGGATCAAACTCAAACCCATGAACCGGAAACTCAAGCTTTTTTAGATGAAATGGCAGCATCAGGTAAAATCAAGCTGTATAAATTAGATTGGGCAAGTTTACCAGGGGCGAGAAATTACGGTGTACGCAGATCATCGGGGGAAATTATTATATTTATTGATGATGATGTGCAGTTAAAACCGGGTTTTTTAGCGGCTCATGCCAAAAATTACTTAGAAAACCCAGAAATAGGTGCGGTTGCAGGGCGGGTATTTGACAGAATGAAATTAGGTGACTCTGGGGGAGAATTGGAAATTGAGTATTTACCACCGGAAGCTATGGACCCCGGTATTGCTTGGTATCATATTGATTTAGTCCATACTACTAAACCTCAGCAAGTTTTAACCGCGAGGGGTTGTAATATGTCTTTCCGTCGGGAAGTGTTTACTAAGTACGGTATCAAATTTGATGAAAGGTTTCGAGGTAGTGCTGTTAGGGAAGAATCTGATTTTTGTTTAAGGTTTAGAAAAACAGGTTATAAAATTTGGTACGATCCTGATGCTGATTTGGTGCATTTAGGAGAAGAAACTGGTGGTTGTCATGATATTAGTATGCGATCGCTAAAATACCAACTAACTTTTTATCATAATCACTTTTTATTAGGTTTAAAAAACCTGACTTTTTCACAAGCATTAAGACTTTATGGGCGTTTATTTGACTGTCACGTTTTAGGCAACCCTCCCTGTTATAAAAGCGGTTCACCCATTAAAGTTGCCACTCGTGGAGTTTTTTATATTTTAGGTTTTTTCAAAGCTGTAGGAACGATGATTCAATCATTATGGAATGATGGACAAATTTATAGTCGTTTAGATCAACAAGTTTAATTTTTTTAACGCAGATGAACGCAGATAGACGCAGATAGTTTATCATTTTTATTAAATATAGTATCTGTGTTTATCTTTTTGATTGGATCAAGTTTTTTACAAACATTGTGTGTCATGAAAATATTAGTTGCTAGTCACACCTATATAGTAGACTTAAATTGTGAAAAGTTACGTGCTTTAGCCAAGCTAGAACCAGGAATAGAAGTTACCGTTGTAGTTCCTAAAAAATGGCAACCGGGAGGAGTCCAAAATAAAATTATTGAGACAGAATACCGTGATGAAGGTAATTTTAAAATAGTACCCATATCAAATTTTAGTCAAAATCATCAAGGGTTATTAACATTTGGGGCTGATTTAATTGGGTTATTAAATAAATTTCTTCCTGATATTCTTCATGTGGAACAAGGTTCTAGAGGTTTAGCTTATACTCAGATGATTCTATTAAATCAACTCTTGGGTTTAAAAGCTAAAAACGTGTTTTTTACCTGGTGGAATTTGCCTTATGAGTTGAAATTACCAGTAGCTTTATTAGAGAAATATAACTTAAATCATAGTCATGGGATTATTTCTGGAAATCAAGATGGTGCTGATATTTTAAGACAGCGGGGATATACAGGAAAAATTAAGGTTTTACCCCAATTAGGTGTAGATGAAACTCTCTTTACTCCCCAACCACAACCAGAATTAGCTGCTAAATTTGGTATTCAAGAAAATGAATTTGTTGTGGGTTTTGTGGGGCGATTTGTCCCAGAAAAAGGTTTATTAACATTATTGAAAGCATTGGTAAATATTAAGGATAAACCCTGGAAATTATTATTATTAGGAAGAGGTGATTTAAAAGCAGAATTAATTAAAATAGCTACAGAAAACAACATCACAGAAAAAGTAATTTTTGTAGAAAGTGTACCCCATGATGAGGTAGCTAACTATATCAATTTAATGAATACATTAGTTTTACCTTCAGAAACAACCTATAAATTTAAAACCCTAACTGCTGTGGGTTGGAAAGAACAATTTGGTCATGTTTTAATAGAAGCAATGGCTTGTAAAGTGCCTGTAATTGGTTCTGACTCTGGGGAAATTCCCTATGTTATTGGTGATGCTGGTTTAATTTTTCCTGAAGGTGATGATCAGGCTTTAGCTAGTTGTTTATTACAGTTAATGGAAAACCCAGATTTAGCTAAAAATTTAGGAGAAAAAGGTTATGAAAAAGCGATGTTAAAATATACAAATAAAGCAGTTGCTAAACAACAATATGAATTTTATCAAGAGTTGATGTGATCTCGTTCCCAGTTTCTAACTGGGAATGCTATAAAGAGTCTCTGACTCTGATATAAATAAAGGCAGATCCTTTAAAATTCATTCCCATACAGAGTATGGGAACGAGAAAAGGCAGATCCTTTAAAATTCATTCCCATACAGAGTATGGGAACGAGAATTCCCTATTCCCTATTCCCTATTCCCTATTCCCTATTCCCTATTCCCTATTCCCTATTCCCTATTCCCTATAAAATGAAAATATTACAAATTGTTCCCTCTATTTCTTTAATTTATGGTGGTCCTAGTCAAATGATTTTAGGACTATCTCCAGCTTTAGCAAAAGCAGGTACAAAAGTTACCATTTTAACTACTAATACTAATGGTGATAGTGGCCAAGAATCATTAGATGTACCTTTAAATTTACCTATCCAACAAGATGGTTATGAAATTATTTATTTTCGTTGTGCGCCATTTCGTAGATATAAGTTTTCTGTTGATTTATTAAAGTGGTTAAAAGATAACGCTAAAGATTTTGATATTGCCCATCTTCATGCTTTATATTCTCCGGTAATTAGTGCAGCGGCTATGATTTGTCGTCAGCAAAATATACCTTATATTTTACGTCCTTTAGGTACTCTTGATCCGGCTGATTTACAAAAGAAAAAACAACTAAAAAAAATATATACTGCGCTTTGGGAACGTGCTAATATTGCAGGTGCAGCGGCAATTCATTTTACCAGTGAACAGGAAGCAAAAGTATCAGAACGTTTTGGAGTAAATACTAAAGATTTGGTGATTCCTTTGGGGGTAATTCCTCAACAAAAATCAGAGGAAGATGTAAGAATTAAGTTGGGTATTCCTGAAGATAAAACTTTGATTTTGTTTATGTCTAGAATTGAACCAAAAAAAGGTTTAGATTTATTAATTCCGGCATTAAATCAATTATTAAAAATGGGGTTTGATTTCCATTTTGTGTTAGCAGGTACAAACCCACAAGATCCTAGTTATGAGGATAAGATTAAAGATGAAATTACTAATTCACCATTGAAAGAATGTACTACTATGACTGGTTTTGTAACTGGAAAAACAAAGATAGGTTTATTACAAACTGCTGATTTATTTGTGTTACCTTCCTATTATGAAAATTTTGGTATTGCGGTTGCGGAAGCAATGGTAGCGGGTACACCAGTGGTTATTTCTGATCAGGTGCATATTTATCAACAAATTATAGATAGTGAGTCTGGTTGGGTGGGGAAAACTGATGTTAATTCAATTGTGAATTTATTAACTACTGCTTTATCTGATCCTCAAGAGTGTCAAAGACGGGGGTTAAATGCTCAAGAATATGCGTTAAATAATTTTAGTTGGGAGGCGATCGCCCAACAAATGATTAGAGCATATCAAGAAATAATAACTATGAAGAAGTGACTTTTGCAGTCATCAGTTTTTTATACTGTGATTTAATCAAATTCATTCCTGGTATTTCAATGAAGGATGTTAACAAACTAGCAGCAACTACAGCTAATGAAGCTCTAATTAATATTGCTATTTCTGGGGGAAATATATCAAATGTAGATTTGAATAACCAACCAATTTGGAGATGAGTTAAATAAAGTGCATAGGAAATACTCCCTAAAAATAAAAAGGGTTTTATTGCTAAAATTTCTAACTTTCCTATAGTTGCTAAATACATCAACAGCAAAAATACTATAAAAAATACACTACTATATATTTGAGCATCTGAACTATAATCAAGTACCTTGGCTGTAACACACAATGCAATTATTACCCACCGATACCATTTACCACCTTGCATTTTAATTTGGTAAAGCATAATTCCCGCTATAAATAACATTGCTCTACCTTGTAGTAAGATATAATTATTTTTAATTGAATCCTTGAAAGATGACGCAAATGAACTAATATTCAACATGAGTAATTCAGGAGAAACTACTACACCTATTTGAGTTGGATAATCAATGTTAAAGATATTACTAGCTATTGATAATTGAGCTTTTACAGCATTTAATACAATTATTAATATCCAAACTCCACAAATAATATCTATATATTTAGCGGCTTTTAGTTTATAAATAGTCAACATAATTATGTAGAAAAATATTTCTAAAACTAAAGTCCAATAAACTATATTTACTGATTCACCGCCTAAAAAACCTTGTACTAAAAAACAGTTACGAATAATATCATAAATATTTTCTGTTCTGGGTGTAGCCATTCCCATTACATTTGTAATTAACACAGTAGTAATTACTGAAAACAAATACATCGGATATAATCTGGCTAACCGCCCAATAATAAAATCAAGACTTCTTTTGAGTCTGTTGATACTAATTAAAATGACAAAGCCACTAATAATAAAGAATATTTGTACAAATTCTTCTAAATAACGAAAATATCCATACAAATGATAATCCGCCCATTTGTAAGAACTAGCATAATGAAAAAAAACTATTGCTAAAGCTGCAATTCCCCGCAAAGCATCAATTTCTATGAGTCTATTAGTATCTTTCATGGTTTTTTAAAATTGTTAGCAGTTAGGTAAAAACGTAAAAATACTTAAATCTTAGTATAAAACTAAAATTATTCTACCAATATACGCTGAATTTTGATCTATTAACTGTATTTTTAACTAATATTTCCTTACAGATTGCCATAATACTACCAAGTAATTGATGTTATGTTTTCACATCACAAGGTAAAATACATCATGTCTTTATAATAGGGAATCTAAAATGGCTCTCCGTCTTGGTGATACCGTACCTAATTTTACACAAGCCTCTACACACGGCGATATCAATTTTTACGAGTGGGCTGGTGATAGCTGGGTAGTATTATTCTCTCACCCTGCTGACTACACACCTGTTTGCACCACCGAATTAGGTACAGTTGCAAAATTAAAACCCGAATTTGACAAACGCAACGTCAAAGCGATCGCGCTGAGTGTTGATGATGTAGAATCTCATAACGGTTGGGTGGGTGATATTGAAGAAACCCAAAGCACCACACTTAACTACCCAATTTTGGCGGATGCAGATAAGAAGGTTTCAGACCTTTATGATATGATCCATCCTAACGCGGCTGCAAACATCACAGTGCGTTCTGTATTCATTATTGATCCTAACAAGAAATTACGTCTTTCTTTCACTTATCCCCCCAGCACTGGCCGTAACTTTGATGAATTACTGCGAGTAATTGACTCTTTACAGTTAACTGATAACTACAGTGTAGCAACACCCGCTGACTGGAAAGATGGTGAAGACTGTGTAATTGTTCCATCTTTGAAAGATCCTGAAGTTCTCAAAGAGAAATTCCCCAAAGGTTACAAAGAAATTAAACCTTATTTGCGGATGACTCCCCAACCTAACAAATAAATTTCAGTAACATAAATATTCATTCTTAGGGTGGGTTTAAGATTTAATAACCCACCATTTTTTTATTTATTGATAATAAGCCTCTAAAATATTGTATGCTGCATTTAATAATCTTATCTTTTCCTGAGCTTGTTTGTACATTAGTGGTTGATTGATAAACAAATCGGGATGCCATTTTTTGACTAATTTTTTATAAGTTTCCTTCACATCTGAAAATGATGCACTAGGTTGTAAACCTAAAATTTGGTAAGCATTATTAACTCTATCTTTTTCCGCTTGACTTACTTGCTCTTTATCCACAGAATTAATATTAGCTTTAATTGCTGCTATTTCCTCATCAATTTCCCAATTTAAAAATTTTGCCTCTAACTCTGCGGTGTTAAGTGATTTCACTTTTGGAGTAGTAACTTTTTGATTTGATGTTTCTTGTTCTCTTTCTGTTGGATAAGATGATGTTTGATTATTTACTGATTGATTATTTACAGTGTGATTAATTTCTATTTGGGGTGGATATGGAGTTTTAATATTAAACTTATTTAACTCTTGTGATAATTGATATAAAGCATTTTGTAAATCGGATAAATATGTCCTTTTATTCTTAATTTCTTGAGGTTCTTGTTCAGGTTGAAAATCAATTACTTTTTGATTCTTATATTCACATTCATCTACAATTGATAAACATTGAATACTAAACTGTGATAAACATTTTTCAGCAGTAGTTATGCAAATTTTAGCAACTTCTTGATGATAAGTATTTTGAGATGTATCTCCATTGTTTCGGACATTTTTATTTAACAAATAAGAAATACTACCCACCACAGCAGCACCTACAGGACCACCTAATAACCAACCTACACCAGTACCTACAGCTATTGAACCAGTTTCTAGTAATTCATTGTTATTATTAATATTAATATTAGGTTTTGGTGGTAGATTTAATTCAGGGATATTAGGGAAAGGAAGTTTTAAATCTTCTGGTCTTTCTGCTTGGAAAAATTCATAACTTTGATATAACCATTTCATCACAGATAACTGTAGTTTGTTTAAATCTTTTTTGAAAGTCCCAATTTGCCAAGATGTAAAATTATTTTCTGCTAATGCTACAGCAAGATCACCTTGATATTTAGTTAATAAATTAGATAATTCTAGCCATGATCTTAATTCACGAATACTATCTTGAAAACCGTTACTAATTAAAGATTTAGCTTTTTGTTTAATTTCTACTTTCGTCTTTTCTTTATCATCATAAGTCTTAATTTCCTGGGTGATATTAGTGATTTTATCAACTAATAAGAGTTGAATTTTATTAGCAATTACTTCTAATCTGGGTAAACAAACATCACCATAATTTTGCTGTAAAATTCCTACAATATGCTGTAAAGCAGTTTCAAAATTGCTCAAACCACTTCTATTCACCAATTCCAGATCATTTTTTAATCTTCCTCGTAAAGCAGGTAAAGCATCTACTCTATATAAATTACTAAAACCGGGAGGTAAATTAGCCCGGAAACTTTCAGCTACAAATAATAAACGATGATAAACTTGTTTTTGTTCTTCCGGTTCAAGTAAGTTTAAAAAATTAACAACAAAAATAACGCTTTTAATTTCCCTTGCTAATAACCAGTCTCGTAAATTTTCCCGTTCACCTAAAGTCATTAATTTCCGCGCATCTAATAACTGAATTACTAAATCTGCACTTAATAACTGATTTTGTACTAAATTATCTTGTGTTTCTCGATCATTAGTTCCTGGTAAGTCAATTAATTCTACATTTCTTTCTAAAAAAGAATGGGGACAAAAAACTTCAACAGATTTTATATCTTTTCGCATCTGTCTGTTATTATCTAAAATAGCAAATTTCTCTAATATTTTTGTCCCATCACGGTATATTTCTGTCCCATCTGTTAGTAAGATTCTAGTGCGGAGAGTTGTACCATATTTAACAGTAATTGCTGCCCCAGTTGTAGGAATTAAATCAATGGGTAAAGTGCGATTTCCCAACATTGCATTTAACAAAGTTGATTTACCATAATTAAATGGTGCAAATACGGCAATTTGAAAATTAGGATTTTCTAAATAATTACTAACGGTAATTACATCTTGATATAATGCTGATTCTTCAGGTAATTCTACTAATTGACAAGACGATTTAAGATGATTAGTTAGTTGAATAAAATTGTGTTTTTGGAACATAATTTTTGATTTAATGTTTAATTCCCTCGTTCCCATACTCTGTATAGGAATGAGTGTATAAGGCTCTGCCTTTGATTGAGTCAGAGACTCTATCAAGGCATTCCTAGTCTGAGACTAGGAACGATAATTACGAGAATTATTAACCGTATTCAGCTAATAGATTACTATATGTAGATTCGATTTTTTGCATCTGTTCCATAATGGTATCCTGCAAGGTTTGAAAACGTTTAAATTCAGTTTCTCGATTAATTTCTCGGTTTTCCTTTTGTTGAAGAAGATTATCTAATTCAGCCTTACGCGAATTGATATCATCATTAATTCTGAAAGTAACTTCTCTTTCGTAGGCATCAAAGCATTCTTTTACTGCATCATAAACAGTTTTCGATTGTTCATTTGCAAGTTGTGGTAGATGTTTAATTAACTCTTTTTTTGCAGTTTTTACTAATTCTTTTCTAGCTTGATCAGCTTGTAAAATTCCTACACCTAAACCTAAAAGTGCAAAACCAATCGGACCCAAGAAAACCCCTGTTACTGCTGTCATGATTCCACCAATCCCAATGACAGTAAAATAGTTTAATAGGATATTTTTCCAATCAAAACCAGCACCGGCTAAAGCTACACCGGCTAAATTACCTCTTGATAAAGATAGTAAACCCATTGCCCATTTTGCCCAGGTGGGTGAGTTATCATTTTCTTGATTATTATTGGCGTTAACTTTGACTTTTTTACCTGTTAATTTTTCGGTAATTTGATTGGTGACTTGACTATAGGAAGCACCATAATGAGCAGCAGAAAGAGATAGTTCTCTAAAGGCACTATTAATTTCTTTTTCTGCGGTTAAAGTCCAAGCAGAAAATTTGTCTGTGATATATTCTTCAAAGGATTTTTGTAATGCTTCGTTGAATTCTGCTCTTTTTCCACTTCTGAGAAAATCCAAGATATGCAAATCTGGTTGATAACGTAGGAAATCATTCTCAAAGGTATTACCTAAGTCTAAAACATAACTGCGAAAAGATTCTGATACTTGTCTTGCTTGGGTATCTCTAGTGTTGAGAATTTCTTGTTGGAATTGATCTCTAATGTTATTGAGTTTATTAAATTCCGGTTCTACTGAATCAATTCTTGCTTTTAATTCTGCTACATCTTGATCCAATAAAGGAATACGTCTTTCTATTGCTTCACGGGTATTATTAATAGTTTGTCTGGCTAAAATCCTGACTTGACGTAATTCCGAGATCGCCCTTTCCCTGGTTAAAAAGTTATTCAATGCTCCCATAAACCCAGGAAACCCAGTTTCACTTAAATCAGCTTGGGGATTTTTGAGTCGCTTTCTTAGTGCTTTAATTGAGGAAATTTCAAACACGCGCTCTTCATAAATATCTTGTCCATCTAGATAACAATATTCTCCTAAATTGGCTTTAAATACCTGTCTTAATCTCTCCTCTGCTGCTTGCAATTCCTCAATATCATCAGGATCAATTAATGATTCTTTCACCTGATCCCAAGCATTAATTAAGAAGAAAACCGATAACCCACGACCTTTAATGTAATTCTCTAAGTATCTTCTTTCCCCTAAAGTACAAGGTTGAGAAGCTCTCATTACAAACAAAATTGCATGACAATTATTCAGATATCCTAAAGACAACTCATTCCTAGCTTCTGTATCATTTAACCCTGGACTATCAACAATTTCAATACCTTTCTCTAACAAAGTTAAAGGATATTCTACAACTGCATAATCAACATCAGGAAATGCTTGTTTCTTCTCCTGTTCTAATTTTTTAGCTTCTGCTGGATCAATAGTGTATTCTTTTTTAAAACTTTGAAAATCTAACTTTTGTGGTTCTTTACCATCATTAAAATGAATAGTAACTTGCTTTTCTGCTCCATACTTTAAGACAGTTAATACCGCTGTACAAGGATTAACGTCACTGGGTAATAAATTCTCACCAATTAAGGCATTTAAAAACGTACTTTTACCTCGTTTCATATCACCTAAAACCAACAATCTAAATACACCTTGGCTCAGGTTTTTACTGGCATTGCCCACATCTTCAATATCCCGTGATAAACTTAATTTACCCGAAGAATTATCACCTACTAATTCAGCTTGATTGATTGTATCGGCAATCTTGCTTAAATAATCGGCAATTTCTGATTTAGCTTGAGAAACTTTTTCTAAATCATTGATAAACTGATCAGTGTCAATTTGATAAACCATGATGATAATACCCTAATTTTTCCTACTTAATGTTTTTAAATTTAGATTCTAAGAAAAGTTTGTACATCAAGAAAGCTAATGCTCCAAAAATCACAATGCTAACTAAAGCAGAAGCAATGCGAATAGCAACAACAGTTAACACAAAAAGTCCAAAAAGTTTAGCACCAAAAATAACTTTTCTTAACCAAGGTTTTTGGGTGTTTTCTGGTTGGTGTTTGCGAGTTTCATAAAATGGTACTTTCTCAATATTCATCATATTTTCTATTTCTCGCAGACGTTGTTCTACTCGGTTTTGCATTTCTCGATTGTGTTTATCTGGTGATTTCATTTGATGTCACCTCATTGACTTAGTTATCTGTAAATTAACTACTTTTAATTTTAGCAATAAAATGTCAGAATATACAGCAGTTGCCGATAACATGAGGTACAAATTTTCATCACAAAGCCTGACCCCAAAATAATTTTCAAGCTGAAAGCTGAACGCTGCTGTATTTGATGTGATGTTAATTTTGATAGTTCTCATATCTGTGAGTCTAGAAACATCACCCCTGTGAATAATTTATACATTCTTTTTGATTCAACATTTTCTAGCTATTTTTCGGAAATAGTGAATAAATTTATCAGCAGGGAGAATATAAAAGATTGTGAATATATTCATCTGTACGGCAAAATTTGATAGTGAAGAACGCAGGTAAATTGAGATATGGATATCAAACAAGGATTTGTTGGCACTATTGGTAACACACCAATGATTCGCTTAAATAGCTTTAGCGAGGAAACTGGATGTGAAATTTTAGCGAAAGCAGAATTTCTCAATCCTGGTGGTTCTGTCAAAGATCGTGCAGCACTGTACATCATTGAAGATGCAGAAAAAAAAGGTTTACTCAAACCTGGTGGTACTGTAGTTGAAGGAACTGCGGGTAATACAGGCATAGGATTAGCGCATATCTGCAATGCTAAAGGTTATAAATGTCTGATTATTATTCCCAATACCCAATCACAGGAGAAAATAGACGCACTAACAACCTTGGGGGCGGAAGTTCGTCCAGTACCCGCTGTACCCTACAAAGATCCTAACAACTACGTTAAATTATCTGGTAGAATTGCCGCAGAGATGGAAAACGCAATCTGGGCAAATCAATTTGATAATTTAGCAAACCGTCAAGCCCATTACGAAACCACTGGTGAAGAAATTTGGCGACAAACAGGAGGTAAAATAGATGGTTGGGTGGCCGCAACCGGTACGGGAGGAACTTTTGCAGGAGTAGCAATGTGTTTGAAGGAAAAAAACCCAAATGTTAAATGTGCGGTTGCTGATCCAATGGGTAGCGGTTTATATAGCTATGTGAAAACTGGCGAAATTAAAATAGAAGGTAGTTCAATTACCGAAGGAATTGGTAATAGTAGAATTACCGCTAATATGGAAGGCGCACCCATTGATGATGCCATTCAAATTAATGATCAAGAAGCGTTAAGAGTGGTTTATCAACTATTAAGAAAAGATGGTTTATTAATGGGTGGCTCAACAGGAATTAATGTTGGTGCTGCGGTAGCTTTAGCTAAACAGTTGGGTCCAGGACATACTATTGTGACTATTCTTTGTGATAGTGGTTCTCGCTATCAATCACGGATATTTAATCAGGAATGGTTAGCTAGTAAGGGTTTGTCTGTTAGTTAAGTATTCAGTCGTCAGCTATCGGCTTTCAGCTTTCAGCAAGAGATAAGAAAAGCATTAATAAGCTGACTACTGATTACTGATAGCTGAATACTTACCAAAAATCCAAAATCTAAAATCTAACATCTAACATCTTATGAATCCCTACAATATTTTTTCTCAAACTAAACTGCAATGTGTGAATGATGGCACTATCAAACCATTATTAGAAAATTGTGAAAATGCCTCCAAAATTCTTGTTTTAGTGCTACCACAACTTGGTGATTTTGATAGCTTAGAATATGCTTGGTGGTTACAGCGAGAAAATCAAAAGTTAGTAAATAAAAAAATTACTGTTCGTGCAGTGGGAATTGGTAATGTTACTTCTGGTAAAAAGTTCTGTGAATATACAGGTTTTCTCTCAGAAAATTTATTTGTTGCTGAAAATGTCGAATTACATCAAAAACTAAATCTCTATCCAGGTTTAAAAGTTTCCTTACCTGTACTTTCCAGATCACAAAAAGCATGGTTAAATTTATTGTTAATGTGTGCAGGTATTGGTAGTCCGGGAACTTTAAAAGAAGTGTTTCGTGGATATAAAGGAGATAAAACAGCACCTCAACTTTTTGACGATGAGGAAATAATTCAAGGTACACCTATTCCAGAGTTTCAAGGTTCATTTTTTAAATTAGCAGGAGGTGGTGGTTTTCAAAGACCTTTTGAATTAGCTACTCTACGACTAAAAAATATGGTAGAGGTATTAACAAATTGGTCAATTTATGTTCCTAATTCTGCTTACATAACCCAACGTGGTGGCACATTTTTATTTAATTCTCAAGGTGAATTACTTTATGAACATAGAGATCCAGGAATTTTAGGTTTTGCTGCTAATATGAGTCAACCTCTATCTTTTTTAAACAGTGATAACTGATAACTGAAATGCTAAATCTACCAACGGAAGATCAAGTAGAATTTACTAAATGTGTGCAAATTTGCCAACATCGTAGTTGTAGGAAACAAGGTGCAGTAGCAGTTTTAGCTGCTTTTCAGGCTTTACCAGTCGAAGATGTAAAAATTATGGCTAGTGGTTGTTTAGGACAGTGTGGTAATGGTCCAATGGTGTTAGTTTTACCTGAGATGGTTTGGTATTCTCACGTTTTACCTCTGGAAGTGCAAATACTTGTAGAAAAACATTTATTAGGTGGCCAAATAGTTACAAAGATGCTTTATCATCGTTTTCATGCTCAGAAATAACGCTGATGCAACAATCTCATAACACTGCACCTTGTTCACTGAGTGAGGAATATGATGGACATTCAGCAGCTACGCCAAAATTTAAAACTGACATGGTTAAACTACTATCAAGAAAATATTTCTTGGCTGGTAAAAATGCAAATTTGGCACTCTTACGATGGTGTGAGAAGACCTTTGTCTGGTTACATTTTGGCAACTTTATCTACTTTAGAGCCACAGTTGAAAGAAATTTTACCCTTACTTTTGGAATTAAATAATAATCCCGATCAAATAATTGCAGCTTTGGGTTTAAATTTTAATCCTGATCTAGAGTTAGATTTATTAAGTATCGCAAACATCGAAAATATTGAAAACGCAGAAAATTTTACCGCTAAAAATCAAATTGTTAGTAAACCTTCTGGGAACAACAATTATGAAAAAAGAGGCACAAGACAACATCATGTATCTCAGGTAGAACAAAAACATCAACAAATATTCTTGAAAATAGATACCGATGTGAAACAAAAAAATCAATCTGTTTCTGTGGTTACTATTAATAAAGAGATTAATAATTCTGCTATCAAAGAACGAGAACTTAGGGTTAAATCGGAAATAAGGCATTCTCCAACTGTAACTAAACAAAGTATTACTACACCAATTCCGATCAAATATCAATTTACAGGTCTTCCCGTTAAGGAAATTTCCTATATTTCTTCAACAACTAATGCTCGTAGTTTACCTGCTTGGATGGACGAATTTTGTCCAGGAGTGAATAGTTTTCCTTGACACTCCAATGCTGTTTGGTGAAGAGTTTCCATAGGTTGGTTTAAGCGATAACGCAACTCAAAAAAAGCCTATCAATGTGGGATTTCCTAACGTCAAACCAACCTACATCAAAGTATAGAACCTTGACTGACTCCTGATTATTGATTTATTTCCAATCTTGCCAATTTTGATTAAAAATAGAAGTATCAGGAAAAGCAGTAGGATTACCGTTTTTCTCTAAAATATCCTTTAAAACCTGCAATTTTGGTTCTAATCTTGGTAAATCATCAACTAACTGATAAGGTGCTATATTTTCCTTCAGTGCAAAACTAGCAACAGTTCCCGCAGCAGCACCCGCAGACCATTCAAAAGAATGTACCCGATAAGCAGCAGCAGCTATGTGACTGGTAGCGATACTTTTACCCCCTACTAATAAATTATCAATTTTTTGGGGAATCATTGCTCTCAGGGCAATTTGAAAGGGATACGCATTACCCGCACCCCTTCTTTCTCCAGGACGTTCTATATTACCAGGTGCTTCCGGTGGACTGTTTAACATACAGGGGTGAAAGTCTATAGCGTAGTGACCGATACCTACAGCATCCGGGAAAATAGTGGAGCGGCTACGCTTCATTGCCTTGTCTGGACTGACTTCACCCCTAATTACAGATGTTGCCTCTAAACCTGCCAGTGTCGCTTTTAACTGTCTGTACATATCCGCAGGTAGTGTTTTCTTGTAGTATTCATCGTTATAGTTGCGACGAGAAATATCAACTTCCCAAATAGCAAAACCTTGGGGTTGTCCCCAACTGGGACGGCCAATAATGCGTCTTCCTTCACGCATATAAGGATATTTTGATAGACCCGATGCAGTTCCCATTGGTGAATTTATACCAGTTAACAAACGGTTATTTGGGTGGGTTTGTTTCACATTTGCACCGAGTTGAGAGTCAGTAGTTCCCGCAACTAACCAGTAATAATAAGCGAGGGCGTTTTCTTCACCTTTACGCAGAGTTTCGGTTCTTAGTCCTCCCATCCAGCCACCTGGTTGTAATTGACCTGTAGCTTGTAATTGTTTCCATGTATAAATTAAATTATCCTCTGCTGTTCCTGGTCGGTAGTCATTCCCCCAAGTCCAGTTTTGCATAGATATGTCCCCTGGGGTGGGAGTTGTAAAATTGATACCACCGAATTTAGTTTGTTTTCCTTGTTGGGGACTCCAAATACGACGATAGGTAAAAACTAAATCAAAATTAGCTAATCTTGATAGTTCATAGCTAAAATATGGGGCATATTGATTATAAAATGGAGGCATAATTTGAGGTTGTGGTTCTTTAGTTGCCTCCATTGCAAAAGTATATGTAAAACCTTGGGTACAATAGGGATCATTTGTCGTGCTAGAAGCTGAAGGTTCGAGATAGGAAAGGGGGTCAATTCCTAAACGATAAGGAACATCTGCTAAGGCGATAATTTCCCCAGTTTCACTTGTGTCTATAATGTACCATTTATTATTATTTTTCTGTGATTGTTTGGGTAGAAAATTAATAATAGTTTTATTAAAACGGGAGGAATTTTGATAATTATAAGCGTCTTCTATGGTTTGGGAAAGGGTGAATGTGTTTAAAGGTGGTGCGTTTTTTGCTGGCTGATGTTGAATGGCGATCGCACTATTTATAATTTTACCATCTGCACTAATTTTTAAATCTTTAATTACTGTATTTGGGAATAAATATAATTTTCCTCGACCCTGTTTTTCTGCATCTTTTAACATTCGAGAAATGATATTATGAGCATCACGGGGAAGGAAACAGGAGTCACTTACCCAACAGTCACCGGGGTTAAGTTGATTATATTTTTTTTGAATGCGGTTTCTTAATTCTAAATATCCGCGAGAATAAAATTGTTTTGCTCTTTGAGTTGGTCTTTCATCTAATGCAGATGTCCCTTGAGAGGAAATTTGTCCCCCTAACCAGTCGGTAATTTCTGTTAAACAAACGGTGTTTCCTGCAAGTAAACTTTCGTAAGCTGTCGCAACTCCAGAAAGTCCACCACCAACAATTAAAATTTCACAGTTGACTGTTTTATCTGGGTTTCTGGGTGGGGTTGCGGTGACGGAATAGGGTGTGAGGAATGTGGTTAGTAGGGTAATGCTGATGAGTTGGTGACAAGCCTTTTTTTGTCTATTTTTCATGGTTGATGCACTTTGTAAACTATGTCATTTTGTAGACGGTGGTTGTGGGGGAAAGGTTCACACCTGATTTTACAGCATTATGGTACTTAAAGTCTGTGGACTTAAAGTCATCAATAGTTTTTAATTGTCGTTATGAAGATACCTGATAATCAAAATATTCAAAAAAAATTTGGTAGTAAGCTACGTCAAATTCGCCAAAATCTCAAACTATCTCAAGAAGAATTAGCACTTTTATGTAATTTAGATCGCAGTTATATAGGAGGAGTAGAACGTGGCGAAAGAAATATTAGCCTTGTGAATATCCATAAAATTGCAGATGCGTTAAATATTTCACCGAGAGAGTTTTTTGATGAATAATATTCCTGACAATATCAGACTTAAAGAACTAGCGATCATAGCTAATTCAAATAAACCTTTTTTTGATGATTTTATTGAATTTTTACAATCTGAAAATTATTATGGATTATATGAATTTGTGATTGAAAAAGATTCATATAAAGCACAAGAAGTTTGGATTAAATATTTTAATCGCAAAGTTCCGCAAGACTTAAATCTATATGACGGTATTGCTCGTCCATATCCTCAAAGTAAAGCAAAATGGCTTTTTTTAGGGTGGATTTTTAGAGATGCACCCATACAAAGGCTACAAACTATACTCAAAAATATTGATGGTGCAGCTAATGAGCGTAAAGCAATACTTATCAATCATGTACGTGAGTATGTATCTACTATTTTACCAGAACCAGAAAGATGGGAATGGTTTCCTATTTGTGAAGTGATGATGGAACGTTTAGAAGGAAGTCGTCGAGCTATCAAAGGAACTTTATTTGAGGCAATTGTGAGGATAAATTTAAAAGAAATATTCAAAAATAACAATATAAATCTCATAGTTGGGGAAACTCAGATTAAAATTTCTGGAGAGACTTATGATGTTACAGTGACAGGAAATCAGGGAAAAATATTAATTCCAGTAAAAACAAGAGAAACTACTGGTGGTGGTCACGCTCTGCTTTTTACGAGAGATATTAACCAAGCAATTGAAAAAGCAAATAGTGAAGAATATAAGTGTATTCCCATTATTATAGCCGAATCTTGGAAAATAGATTTTGACTCATTGAAATCTCAAGAATTTATTCACATTGACAAAAACCCTAATCAAATAACTGAAGTAGAACCTATACTCAATAATAAACTCCAAGAAATTTTACATATTTTTCAATCAATTGAATAATTAAGTATTAAAAATTCTCTTACTAGCAATTTGACAATAATCTTCATTAATATCAATCCCAATAAATTTACGTCCTTTCTTCATTGCTACTAAACCCACAGTACCAGCACCAAAAAAAGGATCAAGAACTATTCCCCCCTCAGATGAACCTGCTAAAATACATGGTTCTATTAACTGTTCTGGAAACACCGCAAAATGTGCATCTCTAAATTTAGACAAAGGAACTTCCCAAACAGTCCGCTTATTTCTTCCTTTAGGATGAAAAGCTTGATCCCATCTACCATTATGTAAATTAGAATTACCTGCATTTTTACCCTGTTCTGGAGTTCCCCCTTTTTTACCTAAATGATTTCTTCCACCCCGCATTTTACTATTTTCCGAAAAAGTTACATGAGGTTCACGAATAGCATCAGCATCATAATAATACTTGGAACTTTTCGCTAATAAAAAAATATATTCATGGTCAGTTGTAGGACGATTTTTCACAGAAGATGGCATAGCATTAGGTTTATACCAAATAATATCTGATCTTAAAATCCATCCTCTTTCTTTTAATGCTAATGCCAATTTCCAAGGTAAACCCGCTAAATTTCCATCTATATACTTATCACCTAAATTTAACCACAGTGTACCATCTTCTTTTAATACTCTTTTAACTTCATCAAATATTTCTAAAAGTCGGTTTATATATTCATCTTGACTTTCTTCAATCCCAATTTGTTTTTCATTACCATAATCACGCTGTCCATAATAAGGAGGACTGGTAACAACTGTTTGTACTAATGAATCTGGCAGTTTTTTCAGAGCATCTAAAGATTCTCCGTTAATGATAAAATTAGCTGGCTCAAAATTAATGTTATCAATATCTACAGTTTTGATGATTAATTTTCGGTCTAAATCGGCAAACAATGGAAGATTAGCAGTGATATAATCCAACACGGAATTTACTTGATTTTTTATGATTAATTATATTTATCATAAACTATTAATAATTAAACATCAAGTAAAGTCTAATATTTTTTATTTGTCTTATCACTACTGCGAATAACTGATAATTTAACTTCTACTAAGGCTGCTTCCTCTGAAGTTAGTTCTAAAAAATCTGCAACTGTTCCCACTTTTAGAACATGATTAGTGTAAAATAAAATAACAAAAGAGTCACAATTTATATAATTTCATACACTTTTTATACCCTTTCATCCAACACCAAGCTGATTGATAGATACCTTACTTTCCCTTAATCTGCTAATATCAAACAACCGCTCCGAAAACCAGTAACGCTACATTGATAATCTATCATAGACATACCACTACAAAAAACCACCTTACAGATAGGGAAAGTGCCATGAATAGCAAAAACCCCATTTTTTCAAAATTAGCTTTAAAAATCGCCATTTTATTATCACCATTACTGTTATCTACCGGTTTTCTGGGTGGAAAACTGCAACTTTCCGCTACTGCTCAGGTATTATCAAATCAGGAACGGGAAGAATTAAACCGGCTACGACAGGAAAATACTACCCAAAAACAAGTACAGTCAAACTTTGAGCGTGCTTTTACTCGCACCAATACCCTACTTAATATTTGGTTGACTATTTTAAGTTTATTTCCTGTAGTTTTAATTGCGACATTATGGTTATTACGAAAAGCAATAATTAAGGATATTGTTGACCGTTCAATGCAGCAAATACAAGGTATAGAAAAGCTGCAAACTCAATTAATTACTATTAATCAAAATGGGGAAAGTTTGATTAAAAATTCTCAAAATATTACCAAAGAATTAGAACAGGAAGTTAATAAACTAAAAACCGCAATTCAAGGTGAGGAAGAAAATTTATCTATTCTTTTATCAGATTTACCAAAATCAAAACAGGAATTTCTCACAGCTTTAGAACTAGAATTTACATCTGCTCAAGAAAATATCAGCAATTTAGAATTTAGGTTAAATACTCAATTAGAACAAGTTACTTTATCTGCTCAACAACAAAAAATTACCATTGAAAATGTCAGAAAGTTAGAAGCTGAGTTATATTCTCTGTTTAATCAAATTAAAACCGAGGTTGAAAATCATAAAGAAGTTGCTGTTAATGATATTGAAGAATCTCGTTCTCAATTATTATCACGACTGCATGATTTAGAAAAAATAACTTTAGAAACACAAGAGAATACTTTAGAGAGTATATCACAATCAAGGTCAAATTTCACTGATAATTTATTTCAATTTCAGTCAGATGCTCAACATCAAAAGGATAGCTTAATATCTAATTTGGAACAATTAAATCATATTTTTGAATCACAAATCTCTGAATTACAAACTCATGCTAATATGCGAAAAGATAGTTGGTTAGACAGTTTAGCAAAGTTACAGTTAGAATTTTCTACCCAATTGCAAGAATTACAAAATACTGCTAAATTACGTCAACAACAAATTATTAATCATTTGGAAACTGCTAGTAGTGATTTTGCTCATCAATTTGCAGATATTAAAGCTAATGTAGAAAAAAATATTCAACAACAACAAACACTGATAATAGACAATTTGCACCAAGTAGAATTATCTACTATTAATAAGATTCAAGATTTACAACATCACACAGAATTAAGACAACAGCAAATAATTGATAACTTGGAAAAATCAAGTAGTGAATTTACTAATAAATTCTCTGATATTCAAGTTGATGTACAACAACAAAAATTAACTGTAATAGAACAGTTGCAAACCGTAAATTCTGAATTTGCTCAACAACTTAAAGAATTACAGAAGAATGCAGAATTGAGACAACAACAAATAATTGATAATTTGGAAAATTCTAGCATTGACTTTACAGATAAATTCTCTGATATTCAAACTGATGTACAAAAACGAAAATTGAGCATTTTAGAACAGTTGCAAACTGTAAATACTGAATTTAGTCAACAACTTAAAGAATTACAAAAGAATGCAGAATTAAGACAGCAACAAATTATTAATAACTTGGAAACTTCCAGTAGGGAATTTACAGATAAATTCTCTGATATTCAAACTGATGTACAACAACAAAAGTTAACTGTAATAGAAAAATTGCAAAAATTAGATAATTTACAATTGGAATTTGTAGAACAACTTGCAGAATTAAAAATAGATGCACAAAAACAAAAAGATGCTATTTTACAACAATTAGCAGACAACCCACCTCAAAATACTCCTAAACCTGAAAAAATACCAGCAGCAGTCATCCCACCATCACCAAGAGAAGTTTCTATAGATGTAGATGTAGATGTAGATGTAGATGTAAATAATGTAGATGTAGATAATTATATTCAAGAAGCAGAAACCCTAGTTTCAGAAAAACGTTATGAGGATGCTTTAAACGTTTATCAAAAAGTAGTTTACATTCAACCTAATAACGCAGAATTGTGGTTAAAACAGGGTTTAATTTTGAATAGACTGAAACGCTTTAAAGACGCGATTAAGTCTTATAACCAAGCTATCAAAATTAATCCAGAATACCATCAAGCATGGTGTGATATTGGAGTTGCTTGTGGTAACTTGGGTAAACACAGGGAAGCATTTAACTGTTTTGATAAAGCTACGCAAATAAAACCAGATGATGGAGTAGCTTGGTTAAATCGTGGTTTATCTTTAATAGAAATTGAAAATTATGAAGATGCTATTTTTTCCTTTGACAAAGCGTTAGAATTTCAACCTAATTCTCCTAAAATATGGGATAAACGCGGTTATACTCTAGTCAGATTAGGAAGAGATGATGAAGCAATTGTTGATTTTAATAAAGCGTTAGAAATTAAGTCAGATTATGCTAGTGCTTATTATAATAAAGCTGCTTGTTATGCACTGCAACGAGAAGTAGAATTAGCTGTAGAAAATCTACAAAAAGCGATTGAACTTAAACCTAATTATAAAGAAGATGCTGCATCAGATATAGACTTTGATGATATTAGTAATGAAGAAAGCTTTCAACAATTAATCAAGAGTTAATTTCAACTAATAAAAAATTCCCCTTGTAGCTTCTTTGTTTATTAGAAACTGCAAGGGGTAGTTTGAAGTCGTTAATGTCTCTTTTTAAGAGGGGAAGATTTACTAGAGAAATTAGTTTATTTGTGGGTTGCAATTGGCTAATGAAAATCTTTTACAACACCTTAGCTTCCGGTTAAGAAACTTTGATTAATGTCTCATTATCTGAGCATATAACACATTTATTGTTTCGTAAATCTATCTGGAGACAGAAAAAAATCTACCTTTTGAAAGATTGACTAATGTCTCTTACTGTATATTTGCCAGATTATTTTTATGTTTTATGGTAAATGGATAATATATATCGGAAACTACTGATATTCTCATAATAACATATATGGGAAACCACAGATGATATCTGTAAGTTGTTGATAATAAAAAACTAAAGATAAGATAATTAGCGTTTTTATCTTTGCACTATTTTATAAAGATATAATTCTCAGATTACTACACTTTTACATAAATTCAGATGCTTTATTTATAGTGCTGATGTCATTAATATGTGTGGGGGTTGGTCTAACAATACCAGCAAATAAATCATCCAAATCATAACCTACAAAGGCTACAGCTTTTGATAATATGGTGAATAGACGAAAAATACATGATACTCATTAAGCGTAATTTCCCATGACCAATTCTCCCCGTCGTTACCACATTACTACTTTCGGCTGCCAAATGAATAAGGCTGATTCAGAACGCATGGCTGGCATTCTGGAAGATATGGGCTTTGAATGGTCGGAAGATCCTAATGATGCTAATGTGATTCTTTATAATACTTGCACTATTAGAGATAATGCTGAACAAAAGGTTTATTCTTATTTAGGTAGACAAGCAAAACGCAAACATAAAGAACCTGATTTAACTTTGGTAGTTGCTGGATGTGTGGCACAACAGGAAGGTGAGTCTTTGTTGCGTCGTGTTCCTGAGTTAGATTTAGTAATGGGTCCACAACACGCTAACCGCCTCAAAGATTTACTAGAATCTGTCTTTGAGGGTAATCAAATTGTTGCAACGGAAGAAGTACATATTTTTGAGGATATTACCCAACCAAGGCGAGATAGTAAAGTGACTGCTTGGGTAAATGTGATTTATGGTTGTAATGAACGTTGTACTTATTGTGTAGTTCCTAATGTGCGGGGTGTGGAACAGTCGCGCACTCCTGAAGCTATCCGTGCGGAAATTGAAACTTTGGGAAAACAAGGTTATAAGGAAATTACGCTTTTAGGTCAAAATATTGATGCTTATGGGCGAGATTTACCCGGTTCAACTCCTGAAGGTCGGCATTTACATACTTTTACGGATTTACTGTATTTTGTCCATGATGTGCCAGGGATTGAAAGGATAAGATTTGCTACCAGTCACCCCCGTTATTTTACCGAGAGGTTGATTAAAGCCTGTGCGGAATTACCCAATGTTTGCGAGCATTTCCACATTCCTTTTCAGTCTGGGGATAATGAAGTGTTGAAAGCAATGTCACGGGGCTATACTCAGGAGAAATACAGACGAATTATTGATACTATTCGTCAGTATATGCCGGATGCTTCCATTAGTGCGGATGCTATTGTGGCTTTTCCTGGGGAGACTGAGGAACAGTTTGAGAATACTTTGAAATTGGTGGCTGATATTGGTTTTGATCAGTTGAATACTGCTGCATATTCACCCCGTCCGGGTACACCTGCGGCGTTGTGGGATAATCAGTTAAGCGAGGAAGTTAAGAGCGATCGCCTACAAAGATTAAATCATTTAGTTAACGTTAAAGCAGCCGAGCGATCGCAACGTTACTTTGGCAGAATTGAAGAAGTTTTAGTGGAAGATCAAAACAGCAAAGATCCAACTCAGGTAATGGGAAGAACCAGAGGAAACCGCCTCACCTTCTTTACAGGAGATATCAAAGAACTCAAGGGAAAAATAGTCAAGGTAAAAATTACCGAAGTTCGCGCTTTTAGTTTAAGTGGTGAACCTGTGGAAGTGCGGGAAGCAGTAACGGTGTGAGGTGACAGGTGACAGGTGACAGGTGACAGTTAACAGATTACCCGACTGGGAATGAATTCCCAGTCTAATAGCAAAAGTCATCTAAAGATGACTAAAGATGACTAAACACTAGGGAAATTTAGCAGTCCGTTTCAACGGACTTGAGCTATGAGACAGAGAATTTATTCTCTGGCGGGTGTGGAAGCCAACGAATAAGACCTTTTACGGTTAAATTGACTTTACCTGACTTCTGAACTCCTGCCTCCTGACTCCTGACTCCTGACTCCTTGATCTCCTTTTTGCCTATAATGGGAAAACTGTGACATTTATTAACCAATCTAGCCCGGAAAAAAGAACTAAATTACTATGCGAACTCACTATTGCGGCGAACTCCGACAAGAGCATATTGGAGAAACTGTGACATTATACGGTTGGGTGGACCGTCGCCGCGATCATGGGGGTGTGATATTCTTGGATTTACGCGATCGCTCTGGTATTGTGCAAATTGTCAGCGATCCTCAACGCACCCCAGACTCCTATGAATTGGCTAACACCATACGTAACGAATACGTTGTAGAAATTACTGGTAGAGTTACCCAACGCCCCGCAGAATCACTTAATCCCCGCATCCCGACCGGTGAAGTAGAAATTTACGCTGATAAAATTGCTATCCTCAACGCTGTGCGTAAACAGCTACCTTTTCAGGTTTCCACCGCAGACACAGAAAATGTGCGGGAAGACTTGCGTTTAAAATATCGTTACTTAGACTTACGACGCGATCGCATGGCGCAAAATATCCAACTGCGTCACCAAGTTGTTAAAGCAATGCGGCGTTATTTAGAAGATAACGAAGGTTTCATAGAAATAGAAACTCCTGTACTTACCCGTTCCACTCCCGAAGGTGCAAGAGATTATATTCTTCCTAGTCGTGTTAATGAAGGGGAATGGTTCGCTTTACCGCAGTCACCGCAACTATTTAAGCAAATATTGATGGTATCAGGGATGGATAGATACTATCAAATTGCTAAATGTTTCCGTGATGAAGACTTACGCGCAGACAGACAACCGGAGTTTACTCAGTTAGACATGGAAATGAGTTTCATGTCACAAGAGGAAATAATTGAACTCAACGAAAAGTTAGTTTGTCATATTTTCAAAACCGTCAAAAATATTGACTTACCCCGTCCATTTTCGCGTCTAACTTATCAAGATGCGATGAATAAATACGGAAGTGATAAACCAGATACCCGCTATGGTTTAGAATTAGTTGATGTTTCTGATGTTTTAAAAGATTCCGGTTTTAAAGTCTTTAAAGATGCCATTTCTAAAGGTGGAATTGTGAAAATTCTACCCATTCCTAACGGTAATGATGCTATTTCCAACGTTCGCATTAAACCCGGTGGAGATATTTTCAAAGAAGCAACAGACGCAGGTGCAAAAGGTTTAGCATATATTCGCGTTAGGGATAATGGAGAAATTGACACCATTGGCGCGATTAAAGATAATTTGACACCGGAACAAAAGCAGGAAATTTTAACTAGAACTGGTGCAAAAGATGGTCATTTATTATTATTTGCTGCTGCTGATGCAGGAACAGTAAATAAAACATTAGATCGTTTACGTCAGTTTGTGGCTAGGGAATTTAATTTAATTCCTGAAGGCAAAAATAACTTTCTGTGGATCACAGATTTCCCGATGTTTGAATGGAATGCAGATGAGAAAAGATTAGAAGCTTTACATCACCCATTTACAGCACCCCATCCCGATGATTTACATGACCTGAAAACCGCCCGCGCTCAAGCTTATGACTTGGTTTTAAATGGTTTTGAAGTTGGTGGTGGTAGTCTGCGAATTTATCAAAGAGAAGTGCAATCACAGGTGTTTGAAACTATTGGTTTATCTACTGAGGAAGCACAAAATAAATTCGGCTTTTTATTAGAAGCATTTGAATATGGTACACCTCCTCATGGTGGTATTGCTTACGGTGTAGATCGTTTAGTAATGTTGTTAGCTGGAGAAGAATCAATTCGTGATGTAATTGCTTTCCCCAAGACACAACAAGCACGCTGTTTATTAACAGATGCACCTTCTGGAGTGGATGGAAAACAGTTGAAAGAACTTCATGTTGCTTCGACAGTAAAACCCAAAGTGAAAGAGTAGGTTTAAGATCCCCGAATTATTTGAAAAAATCATCATTTAATGAAATGGTAAAATTCAGAAGTCGGGGATCTTATGCTAAAATCCCTACTAAAATTTTCATTAATATCTCTAAATCAGTAGGAACTCGATATAACATTAAGTCTTGAGTTATGATTCTTTGATCACGTTGAAAACTGCCAAATTGCCATATATCTCCTGTGGTGACAGCACCATATAATATTGGTTCATCTCCTGCTATCCATTCATTTACAGCAATTAATTCTACTGCAAGTTGAGTAAAACCGCGTGTTAAATCTGCTTGTTTTGCTTCTACAACTAATATTTTATGTTGAGTTTGTAGGTAATAATCTAAATCACCTCGTAAAAATTGGTTGATTTCAATGGGATATTCAATATTAATTGTTGCTTGGGTAATGTGGGCAATTTCTAATAAAATAGGGGCAATTAAAACTTCTCTTCTCGCTGCTTCGCTAGTTAAACTTACTCTTTGAATTGCTTCTTCTAATCTTTCTTTTAAATCATTCAATCTAGTAATTTGAGTGTTATTTGTTGGAAAATTAATATTACTTTTGATTAAGGTCGCTCCTAGTTCTTGTAAAATATCCGCAGGTGCAAATCTTAAATCAAAGTATTTACGAAATGTGTATGTTTCACTAGGTTTGAGAATTTGCGGACGATGAGGAGTATTCATAAAGTTGTAATTGATATTGCACGTTGTTTATTTTTTCTATTATAGATTGATTTCACGCAGAGACGCAAAGACGCATAGGAGAAGATAAGAGTATGGTATAAAAAGTATAGATTCTGATTATTTTACAGATGAATAATAATTAAATTTGTAAATTGATGTAGATCCCGAACTGATGTAATAAGTTCGGAATCTTTAAAGTTAACATTTATAGTTAACATCTTAAATCTGACTCATTGCGTAGGATTCAGGATATTTTCTTTCCATGAATGATAAAACATAATTCAGGTTTCTTTGATATTCAATAGTTTTCCGTTTTGCTATTAAATATTCAGGATGATCAGATTTAACTGCTTTCATGGATGAGATCGCATTTTTCCAATGTTGAGTTATGGTTTCCCATTCTTCCCCTGAAGTAGCTTTTTGTGTTAATTCAACTGCTTTTATGGCATGATTTACACCAATACGAAAATGATTTTCTGGAGTTTCACTATTTTTCTGTGAATATTGTAAATTTATTTCATACTGTTTAATTTTTTGTGTGGCTAGGGTATATTGAGGATGATTTTGAGGTAGAGAACTTAACAGGGCGATCGCATTTACCCAAGACTGTGATACCTGTTTCCATTCACTAACAGTTTGAGCAGTTTGGGTGAGATTCGCTGCTTCGTTTGCTTGGGTAATAGCATCATAAAACAGATCATTTTTATATTTATGATCTGATGGTAGAAATTTAGGTAAGTTAGCATAGGATAATTTGGAGAATCCTGATACATAAAATCCACTCAAACCTCCTGTTAACAAACAAACAAAGGATGTAGTTAATAATTGTAACTTCCGTTTTTTATCATCAATTTTAGATGAATGAATGTATTCATATCCTGATTCTATGTAATCCTCAATATCATCTTCTGATGATTGCTGATTATCTGGGGAATTGATGTTTATTTCTTCTTCTTTGTTATTAAATTTGGATTCACTGATGGTTAGCGGTGGTACAGATATTTTTGATAAATCTACTCCATTACTATAGTTAACTATTTCTGTTTTTAACCAATCTTCAAACATTTGTTGAAGTATTTCTTCCCGCATTTGATCTGTGAGTTTTGCCGGTTGTATTTGCTCTAGTCGGACAATAATATACATATTATCCAAATATGTTAATGATGGTATTGTACCTGGTTGTAAACCCCGGATAACTTTTGCTAAATTGGGGTTGATAGCACCTAATCTATATGGTCCTAAAAAACCACCATTTTTAGCTTCTGCACCTTGAGAATATGTTCTGGCTAAATCTGCAAAATTTTCTTCCCCTTCTTGAATTCTAAAGTAGATTTCTTGGGCAATTTCACCATCATTTATTTGAATTAAGGAAAAAGATACCTGATCTAATAGCGGTTTTTTTTCTAAAAAATAAGGTTCTACTTGATGTCCCCATGTTATATGTTTAAATTTTTGAATCTTGAATTGCCGCAGAATTATTGAGGAGATAATGTTGGCGTTTTTATGGAATTGTTGAAACCTTTGGTGGTAGTTGTTAAATTCTTCTTGTGTGTATTGAACGTTGGCGATCGCCTTTTCAATCACTATTTCTCTAATTACTTGGGGTAATAACTGAGAAGAAGAAATTACAGATACTAATTCTTCTCCGCTAATGGTGTTTTTACTAGGTTCTTGGGTAGTCATATTACCTTTGATAACTTTTATGTATTTGTGTATCAATATAGTGATTTTTAGATGGTTACTTTAAAGACATGATCACCTAGAAATCAACCTTGGTTCTAGATTATCACAAAGTTTTTATTTAGGCTAATAAGGCTAAAATTTTCAGGCTAGTAATGTAAAATAGGGAATGGGTAAAAAGTAATTTTGTGGTAGATGTGAAGGTTTAGCATTGCTAAACCCCTACATTAAAAAGATGATTTAGAAAATCTGATTCAGTGTGATTACTTAGACAAAATTGACCTGTATAATAATGTCATTGAAATCCCTATCACCACCATTTTCTAAATCTTCAAAACCAAAGGTGTTATCCCCTAACATCACGATGTGATCAACACCATCTGGGTTAGCTGCGGAGAAAGCAAAATAAGAAAGTACACCATCTCCTGGAACATTGAGAGGATTATCTTCTAGGAAATCTTCAATGGAACTATCAGCTATTAGATAGGGAGCGAGTAAACCTTGTAATTGTGCAGAGTCTCTACCTTCACGGGTAAAACTGGTGACAGTGCGTTGAGAAATTGCTACTTGAGCATAACCTCGATCTCCTGGTCTTAAATCACCAATTCTACCAGTTTCATCATCCACAATATACCAACCAACGGTGTTATTAAATGCTGCTTCACTAGCTACATTAAAGGTAGCGGTTAATGTTCCTAAATCTCGTAAATCAATTAATTCTATTTCCCCTTGTAACCCTGTACCGATGGGGGTAGAATCTGTTTGTAGAATTTCTACATTGATAACAAAATCATCAAAAGCAGTTTGATTACCATTGATAGTATCTCTCCAGGCTAGGCTAAAACTTCTTTGATCTAACTCTGATATTTCCACAGGATCAAAATTATTGCTATTTGCATTTGGTAAAGCAAATAAGACATTAGCGGGACTTCTACCAGCAGCAATATCTGATAAAACTGTTTGAGTGGTGCTATTTTGAACTAAATAGAATACCAGGCGATCATTACCATTAAAGTTAATTTGTCGAGTAAAATCTACCCCTCCTAAAACATTATTCGGTAGTGAAGAAAAGACAACTTGAGAATTTGCTAAAGCAGCTTGTAAATACCGAGAATTATCAGGAGTCAACCCATTAATAGTTCCCTGTGCATCATCTACCCTGAATACCCCAATTTCATTGATCAAGCTGGTATTTTGGGAAACAAAACTAATTCTTAACTGCTTAGTTTGTTCCACATTTCCTTGTAAATCTAGGACTTGTACCGCGTTGAAGTTTGCAGGTTCAGGATCAAATCTATTAACAATAACATTTACCGTTGCTGGATTAGAAACGACACCATTTCTATCTCTAACTCTATAGGTGAAACTGTCAGCACCGATAAAGTTATTATTAGGTAAATAAGTAATTTGTCCAGTTGTTTCATCAACACTAAATGTACCATTTTCAGGGTTACTATCTACCTCCACCGTTGTTACATCTATATTTTCCTCTGCATCTTCATCATTAGCTAAAACATTGATCACTAAAGCTGCATTTTGTACTGTGGTAGCAGTATCATCATTAGCTATCGGTGCTGTATTATTCTCATCACTGGGATTAACAAAAACGTTCACTCTTCCCACATTAGAAGTTGCACCATCAGTATCTTTAACTGTGTAGGTAAAGCTATCTCTTCCAAAGAAACCACTGTTAGGTGTATAAGTAACTTCTCCCGTAGTTGGATTAATAGTAAAAGTACCGCTATTGGGATTATTTACTATTTGTACAGTTGTTTCATCAATACCATTTTCAACATCACTATCATTATTGAGAACATTGATAGTAATATTTTCACCTTGTTGAGTGACAACCTCATCATTATTAGCAACGGGAATATCATTAACTGGGTTAACAGTTATCTCCACATTTGCATTATTAGAAACCACACCATTGGTATCTCTGACTGTGTAGGTAAAACTATCTTCTCCAGCAAAGTTACTATTAGGTGTATAGGAAATTGTTCCCGTTGTAGTGTTAACAGTAACTGTACTATTATTAGGATTAGAACCTATTTGTACAGAAGCAAGATCGAAATTTGTATCTACATCATTTCCTAGCACATTAATCACAACTGTTGTATCTTCTTGGGTTGTGACTACATCATCATTCGCAATAGGAGGTAAATTAATGGGGTTGACATTAATTCTTACGGTTGCAGAATTTGAAGTTGCGTCATCTGTATCTTGTACTGTGTAGGTGAAACTATCTTCTCCGATAAAGTCACCAGTAGGAGTGTAAATAATTTCCCCAGTTGTGGAAATAATTTGTAAAGTTCCGTTTGTAGGTTGCGTTCCGATTTGAATTGTATTGATATCAATTTCACCTTCTACATCACTATCATTACTTAAAACATCAATGACTAAAGATGAACCTATTTCAGTTGTTCCCACATCATCAACCGCAACGGGAATATCATTAATGGGATCAACAATTACTTCAACTCTTGCAACATTAGAAACCGCACCATTTTCATCTTCAATAGTATAGGTAAAACTGTCTAAACCATTGAAATTGTTATTAGGTGTATAAGTAATTGTCCCATTAGAATTAATACTAAATGTACCATTTCTCGGAGCATCTTCTACTGAAATATTGAGATCATTGATGTCAGTTTCTACCTCAATATCATTATCAAGAATATTAATAGTGACACTTGCATTTTCATCAACAGTTGCATTATCGTTAACAGCAATGGGAACATCATTAACTGGTTGTACTGTAATATTGATGACTTCATTAATTAATTGTGAACCACCAAAAACGCTATAGGTAAAACTATCAGTTCCGACAAAATTACTATTAGGTGTATAAGTAAGTTCTTTTGTCTCTGGATCAATTCTTACTGTACCGTTATTTGGTCTGGTAATGACATCAATAATTGAGGTTTCAGTGATATTTTCGGCGTTTTCTTCGTTATCCCTGGGATCTATAATAATAGACCTATCTTCTTGAATGGTGAAGTTATTGTTATCAATGGGAGTGGGATTAATGATATCTTCAGGAGTTATGGAAACGTTTACTGTTGCGGTGGAAGTTCCCCCATTTCCATCTGTAATTGTATACTCGAAGCTATCATTTCCAATGGAGTTAACCTCTGGAGTATATGTAATTTCTCCGGTGAGAGGATTAACATAAAAACGTGCATTTGCAGAGTTGTTATTTGCTACACTAACTGTTAAATTACCAAGTTCTATATCACTATCATTATTGAGAACATTGATAATTACAGATTTTCCTATTTCTGTGGTTGCTGTATCGTTATTTGCGGTGGGGTTATCATTAACGGAATTGACACGAATATCAACAGTTGCAGGATTAGAAGTTGCACCATTGCTATCTTGAACTGTGTAGGTAAAACTGTCATTTCCAAAGAAATTATTATTAGGAGTGTAGGTAATTTGTCCGGTGTTGTTGATGGTAAATGTACCATTTAAAGGTCGGTCTACAATTGTAACTGTTTCTGGATCAATTCCATTCTCAACATCTACATCATTTTGTAATACATTTATAGTAATTGATGTATCTTCATTGATTATATATGGTACTTTTTCTGTGTCTTCCGGTTGTGTATTGTTATCATCAACTGCAACAGGAACATCATTAACTGCGGTGACATTGAGATTTACTGTTGCAACGTTGGAAGTTCCACCTTCTGTATCTTGAATTGTGTAGGTAAAACTATCTTCTCCAAAGAAGTTTCTATTAGGTGTGTAGACTATTTCTCCTGTACTGGAAATATATCTAACTGTTCCATTGTTAGGTTGTACAAATTGTAATGTGCTGAGGTCAAGATTACCTTCTGCGTCGGTGTCATTATTTAGAACTTTGATAATTACTGATCGATCTTCTACAGTTGTTGCACTATCATTATTTGCAACGGGATTATCATTAACTGAAGTAACATTAACATTCACAGTTCCTATATTTGAAGTTCCTCCATCTGCATCTTGTACAGTGTAGGTGAAACTATCTTCTCCGGTAAAGTCTCCTGTAGGTGTGTAGGTTATTTGTCCATTTTCAGGATTAACAGTAGCTGTTCCGTTTGTGGGTTGTGTTCCTATTTCAACGGTGGTGATATCAATGTTGTTTTCTACATCTGTGTCATTTGCAAGAACATTGAT